>JBGUGM010000208.1:0-9229 GCA_045111535.1 Bacteroidaceae bacterium | reverse complement strand
ACCACCTTTTTAATGTCGTAACTTTGCAGCGTGAAAGGGATTTCCTCCAAATTATAGTTGTTTCCCTACCGATTTCTCAAAAGAAAGTCGTAACTTTGCAACATCGATACAGGTGAAAGCCCTTCTCTGAATATAAACTCTAAACTGTAACTTGATATGAAACAGAAAAAACAACTCATGGGTATCCTTGCCACACTGTGCCTCTGCATGGTGTTCGCTTCATGCACCAAGGATGAGAAACTGTCCAACCGCCTCTCTGGCACTTGGCGAGGCAATTGGGGCATGTCATACATTGACCGTGATGGCATCCAGCACAATTCGGACAACACGGTCATCGAGTTCCACTCAGACAAGATCTTCGAGACACAGGGCTATGGCTATCAAGAGGACTACTACCAGGATGGACCTTTCGAGAAGATTGGCTTGTACTTCAACTGGAGCATCGACCACCAGACCATCACCATCAACTATCCTGGTTATCCTGAATACAACTGCCGCATCCGCGATTACGTGATGAAGAAGAAGCACTTCACGGGCTACATCGGCAACACACCTTTCGACCTCTACAACGTGGAGAAAGACTACAAGTGGTATGACTATGCAGGATTCTACACTGCCTCCGTCGCTGTGGGCACTACTGCCGTGCTGCTTTGGGCATGGGACAGCACCACACCCATCTACTACGATGACTACTACGGCTATGGCTATGCCAAGACACGCGGCACCGAGGCATCCGAGGCAAGCCCCATCACGCTGCCTGACGGCACGCAAGTGCAACCTGCTGGCGAGAATTGCCCCATCCGTATCTTCAACCGCTTTGCCGAGCAGTAATATCACCTGATGAATCATCACCATTAAAACTATCATAAACATGAAAAAATCAATCTCTCTTTTCAGCATCATCGCAGTAGCAGGGCTCTGCCTGATGTTCTCCTCATGCACCAGAGATGAGGACACGGAAATCGCCATGACCGTATCGGGACAGTGGCAAGGCGACTGGGGAATGTACTACGAGTACACCTATCCCAACGGAGACGTCTACACGTATGACTCTTACGACACCGACCTCGTGTTCTATCCTGACTACGACTATGCCGAGCACGGCTATGGCTATCAGGTGGACTGGTACCGCACAGGTCCTTACGAGCGACTCAGTTACCGCTTCAGTTGGAACGTGGTCAACGGTGTGCTTTTCCTGAATTACCCTGGTTTCCCAGAGTACAACACGAGCATCCGCGACTATCGCCTGAACAACAGCCACTTCGTGGGCTATTTCAACGGCAGCAGCACACGCTTCGACCTCATCAAGATTCAGGACTACTACACATGGTATGACTACGACTACCTGTACAGAAGTCACGGCTACGCCTACATCGAGTGGACATGGGACGGTGGCTACTACTACGACGGCATCTACTACTCCTATGCAAAGACTCGCAATGGCGATGCCAACACAGATTCTGTGAGCAAGCCAGCAGGTCGCATCACAAAGATTGGCAGCAGATTTGCTGAATAAGCACAATGATTATTTAACAACGAATTGAACGAATTAAACGAATTTATGATAGCGTTTGATATAAAAACTTGCTATTCGGAATTGGCTATGCCAAACTAAAAATTCGTTTAATTCGTTCAATTCGTTGTTACAAAGAAATCCAGGTATTAGTGCCCTAACCGCTTCATGTGGCACATCATCAGGTTTCCTTCTTCGTCTCGCAAGTGCATTCCCCCACCCTCGCAATAGCGGAACATCTTGCAGGTGGCACAATCACCTTTCTTCATCCAATCGCGGTTGCGGTAATTCTGGAAACCATTCTCCCATACATCCCAGAAGTTGTCTTTGTAGATATTGCCTTGGTAATACTTGCCACGTATGCTGGTGCAGGCTGAGATGCTGCCATCTATCAGAATGGAAGCGACACTAACGCCTGCCGCACAATGGTAGAGGTGGTCACGCACTTTGCCTTCATATTCGCCTACGAAGCCTTCACAAGCATAACTGGCATGTACCTTACCCTCCTTGCGACAAGCGACGATAAAGTCCATCAGTTCACGGAATTTCTCATTGGAGATTTGCAAATCAGGATGCTGCTTGGCTCGTCCAGCAGGGAAGATGGTGAAGAGTCGCCACTGACGCACTCCTGCCTCATAGAGCATGTCCTTCAGTTCGGGCAGGTAATGGACATTGCGGTTGTTCACACACGTCACCACATCCCAAATCACCTGCTGCTGACTTGCCAGCAATCGGATGGCTCGCATGGCATTCTTGAAACTGCTCTCATGACCACGCATCCAGTTGTGGTCTTCCTCATTGCCATCAAGACTCACAGCCACACTCCTCAAGCCAGAGGCACGGAGACGCTTGAAACGCTCCTCGGTGAACATCATGCCATTGGTCACCATACCCCAAGGATATTCACGCTTGTAGAGTTCCATGCCAATGTCCTCGATGTCCTTTCTTGCCAAGGGTTCTCCTCCCGAGAAGATGACCATCACCTCATGCGTGTCCTCCACATGAGGCGTCACCTGTTCATCTATCACCTTGAGGAAATCCTCAGCAGGCATATCGGGTGCCAACGCCTCTGTCTTGCAGTCGCTGCCACAATGCTTGCAATGCAGATTGCAGCGCAAGGTGCATTCCCAAAAGATTTGTCGCAAAGGGTGTAACTGCACCTTGTTCTGACGCAGTTTCCGTTCCAGTTCCAATCCTATCTTCTGTTTCAACGATAGAATTGCCATGGTCTATTTTTGTTTGATTTCGATATCCACACCCTCCTTGTCAATATCCGTTTGCTGATAAGAAGTAGGCGTGACACCATACATCGCCTTAAAGACAGGAGGTTGCTTCAGCGTATCTACTGTCCCGATGGTGTCCCATTGGGTATTCGGCACTCCATACATCAATGGCTGTGGCATGACCCGACGAAACAGGGAGCATGAAGCCATGCCCAACAGCGCTATCATTGCTGACAGCACCCTGCTCGTCCAGATTAGCCATTTTTGTTTTATCTTCTTCATATCGTAAGAGATTGATAATTACTTCGCACGAAAATTCACAGGTAAGGTATAACGCATACGTACTTTCACTCCATGTATCATCCCAGGTTCCCAATTAGGCATGGAAGAAACAACACGCACCGCCTCTTGGTCAAGAAAGGAATCAACAGAACGCACCACCTTCACATCACTCAGCGCACCATCCACACCAATGACGAATTGTACAAGAACACGCGTTTCAGGATTCCGTGCGATGGATTGAGGAGGATACTGCAAATTCGCTTCAAGATAATGTTTGAGCGAGTCCTCGCCTCCTGGGAATTTTGGCATCACCTCTGCCACATCAAAGACATCTCCTTCTTCGACATCCTCCACAACTGGCTTAACATTGGGATTATAAATCGGACCATAAACCACAGGAATAGAATCGTTTGAGATAGAATCCTCAGCAGAAAAATCTGCATCAGCAAATAGCATATTCCATGCTCGCGATGGCGAACAAGACGTAATCCCCAACATGGCTATCGCGATAGACAGCAATTTGCTGTACCATAGAATCCACTTTCGTTTGATTGCTTTCATCCTGCTACGACTATTCTCATTCTATTTCCAAGAGTTCCTTCACTTCAGGAGTGAGGTAAGGCTTCATCTTCTCGTAAGGAATGATGACGCCAGGCATACCCAGAGCATAGGGACCAATCTCGTAGGCACCATAGTCGAAGCGCACGCCTTCAGCATCCAATGCGGGGTCTGTTCCAGGGAAGCCTATTTCACCAGGTGCATTCAGCATGTCCGTATCACCATACTCCTCCTGCAACTGGGCAATAATCATCTTCATCACTGCCTCATGACCGGCTTGCGTGATGATGTCATCAAATGCGAGTTCACGCAGGTTCTTCAAGTCGAATGTGGTGCCATAGCCCCAAGGCATTCCATGCGCACCACCGGCAGCATATTCATAGCCACCATCCCAAAGCGTGAGCAGATTCGGGGTCTCCCACATCACATAGATGGAAGTCGAATACTCATTGCCAGAAACAAAGGGCATTTCCATAAGTTCATCTCCCTCAGGAAGATTTCCTCCCAGGAAAGAGGTGCTGGACTTCTTGAGACCGGAGAGCACATCTGTCACCCCTTCCTCTTTCTTCAACTTGGCATATTCTGCGGCTACGGTCTTTGCCGTCACAGGCTTCTCTACATACTTGCCAGCCGCATTGAGCGTAATCCACTGGTTGATGAATTCCACCACTTCGGGTTTGCCAGCCACAGCCTTGACAAACGATGCCTCATAAGTGTCCTTTGTTTCCTCAACCGTGTACGGATAAGGTTCCTCATCACCACTGTAATCCACCACCTTCACTTTGTACTTGGAAGAGTCCTCGAACGTAACGCTCTCGAACACCAACGTGTCTGACACAGGCACAGCGGCAGAATCGCCTGTAGCGATTTCACCTTGTGCCATTCCCTTGTTTCCTGTGCATGCCATCAGCAGCAGCATCGCACCAATTGCCAAATTAAATTTTCTCATCACATCAAATTATTATGTCACTTGACTTCTCCGAAGTACTTCGTGTCAGCCAGTTTCAGCAGATACTGCCCATACTGGTTCTTGATCATAGGCTGTGCCAATTCACGCAGTTTCTCTGACGTGATCCAGCCCTGACGGTAGGCGATGCCTTCCAAGCAGGCAATCTTCAGACCTGTACGCTTTTCGAGCACCTCGATGAAGGTGGATGCCTCGGAGAGAGAGTCGTGCGTACCCGTGTCGAGCCATGCAAAGCCACGTCCCAGGAGTTGCACCTTGAGGTTCTTCTCGTTGAGGAATTCCTGATTCACCGTCGTGATTTCCAACTCTCCACGTGGAGAGGGCTTGATGTGCTTCGCCACTTCGACCACCTTGTTGGGATAGAAATAGAGACCTACCACAGCGTAGTTGCTCTTGGGCTGCTTGGGCTTCTCTTCAATAGAGAGGCAATTGCCCTCCTTGTCGAATTCTGCCACGCCATAGCGTTCGGGATCTTGCACCCAATAGCCAAAGACACTTGCCTTACCCTGCTTGGCATTCTCCACACATTCCCTGAGCATGCCTGAGAAGCCGCGACCATGGAAGATGTTGTCACCCAAAACGAGGCACACATCATCGTTGCCCACGAACTTCTCACCAATGATGAACGCCTGTGCCAACCCGTCGGGTGAAGGCTGTTCAGCATACTCGAAGTGCACCCCATAGTCGCTGCCATCGCCCAGCAGACGCTTGAAGCCTGGCAGGTCATACGGTGTGGAGATAATCAATATCTCACGGATGCCGGCAAGCATCAACACCGAGATGGGGTAATACACCATCGGCTTGTCAAAGATGGGGATGAGTTGCTTACTCACTCCCTTGGTGATGGGGTAAAGCCGGGTACCCGAACCACCAGCGAGCACTATTCCTTTCATTGTTGATGATTCTTATTAGAAGAGTTTGTTGGGATACACACCGTCAGCCACCAACTTGGCGATGCGATCCACCGTAGCCTGACGGTCAGCAGAGTACGTCACACCAAACCATACAGAGGTGGTGTCGAGCACTTCTACTGTTGCAGTACCGCTCTTGATGAGTTTGTTCACCATCAATGGGATGAAGAACTCAGCCTTGAGGTTCTCCATGTTCTTGGGGTCAGAGAGGAACTCCTTGAACTCTGCCTCAGAGTACTCGAAGTAGTCAGGCGTGAAGCCCCACATGTTCATGCTCACAGGCACATTCTCATCGAGTGGAATCCACTCACCCTGCTCGTCCTTGTAGCAGATGGCATTGCCCTTGTCTGCCTGACGCAGAATCTCAGTGCGCTCCACTACATCCACGAGGTGACGGCTATCGTCATACATGCAGACGCCACGTGCCACAGAACCATTCTCTGAGAGGGTGTTGCAGCAACGGAAGCCCACCATCGCGTACTTGTTCTTCGAACCTGCTGGGAGGTTGCTGAGATACTTACCGATGGACATGAAGGCATCACGACCATAGAAGTCATCGCAGTTGATGACAGCGAAAGGCTCCTTGATGACATCCTTACCCATCAGCACCGCATGATTGGTGCCCCATGGCTTCACACGTCCCTCAGGACACTTAAAGCCTTCTGGAAGGCTATCAATGCCTTGGAAGCAGAGTTCGCAAGGGATGACACCCTCATACTTAGACAATATCTGAGTGCGGAACTGCTCCTCAAAATCCTTGCGAATCACCCATACAATCTTGCCAAATCCAGCCTGGATGGCATCGTAGATGGAGTAATCCATAATTGTTTCACCATTAGGTCCAAGACCATCCAACTGCTTCAAGCCACCGTAGCGGCTTCCCATTCCCGCAGCAAGGAGAAATAAAGTTGGTTTCATAGTTGATTAGTTATTAGTTTTGAACTATTTAGTTTTAACATACGCCCAGCGCGTGGGCTGGTTATTATTCGATTACCACACGTGTCCATCCGTGAATGTCCGGCTCTGTGCCGTACTGGATGCCACGCAGTTTGTTATACAATTTCTCTGAGATAGGACCTGGCTTGCCGTCCTTTGAAATCTGGAAAGACTTCTTCTCCTCCAAATCGTCAATCTTGCCGATAGGAGAAATCACGGCTGCAGTACCACAAGCACCTGCCTCCTCGAAGGTAGCCAACTCTTCCTCTGGAATCTGACGACGCTCCACCTTCAAACCAAGGTCTTCTGCCAACTGCATCAGGCTCTTGTTGGTGATGGATGGGAGGATAGAAGTGGACTTAGGAGTCACATAAGTGTTGTTCTTGATGCCGAAAAAGTTGGCTGCACCACACTCGTCCATGTACTTCTTCTCCTTGGCGTCGAGGTAGAACTCGCAAGCATAACCGAGGTCATGCGCCATCTTGTTGGCACGAAGAGAAGCAGCGTAGTTACCACCTACCTTATAGATACCTGTACCGAGAGGAGCCGAACGGTCATACTCACGGATAATCACGTAGTCGTTGCAAGAGAAGCCGCCCTTGAAGTAAGGACCTACTGGCGTCACAAAGATCATGAACAGGTACTCCTCAGAAGGATGCACACCCACCTGAGCGCTCGTACCGATGAGCAATGGACGGATGTACAACGTAGCACCTGTCTCGTATGGAGGAATGAAGCGCTCGTTCAGACGCACCACCTTGTCCACCATCTCGTTGAACTTCTCCGTAGAGAGTTCTGGCATCAGGATACCACGGCAAGTGCTCTGCAGACGTGCTGCATTCTCATCAGAGCGGAACACACGCACCTTACCGTCAGGGCAACGATAGGCTTTCAAACCCTCGAATGCCTCCTGACCATAGTGCAGACAAGTGGCTGCCATGTGGAGAGGAATGGTCTCCTCTGAACATACTTCGATTTCACCCCATTTGCCGTTACGATAGTAACAGCGCACATTGTAATCTGTCTTGCGATAGCCAAAGCCAAGGCTTGACCAATCCATTTGTTCCATATCTTTCTATTTTTTTGTTTGTTAATTGTCAATACAAGTTGCAAAGTTAGTGTAAATCATGCACACGACAAAATAATTTGTGCTTTTTCTTCACTTTTTCCTTTTCACCTTACCCATTTCACTTTTCAATTTTCCTTTTTCACTTTTCCCTTTCGAGGACAGGGGGACTTCGTCAAGTGCCGCTTTCGCCTTGGCATTCAGGAAACCACGAATGGAGAAGCCATTGTCTTTGAGGCGTGAGAAGATGCCCACCTTCAATTGATAGGACAGCGTGAAGGCATCGAGGGCATTGCCATATTGCTTGCTCACCTGCTTGTTGTTGACGACCACCTTGGTACGTGCCATCACAGGGTCAAATAGTTCATGCAGTTTCGTCTCAAAATAGCCCATTCCCGCTTTCAGGCGCTCTTGCAGTTTTCCATTCTCTGCAAACGACACCCCACCCTGCTGCATCATGGCACCATACTGACGTTGGAACTTCCGCGACACTTCCACCACTTCCGATTCCAGTTTCGGCAACATCGCCTGCAACTCTTCCAACAAGGCAGGAGCAGAGGAATACAGGTGCTCATTCACCACCCGTAGCAGGTACTCCGCATCTTTCTTCAATCGCAGAAAATCAAAGAGTTCATTCAGCAGCATAAAGTAGTATTCCCACATCATCTGAGGCAACTTCCCTTCCGTCTGCTGTGCCTCCATCAGTTCATGGTCAATGTAGGCATTCACGGAAGCATCGGTAATGACTGAACCAGACGACAAGGGACGTGCCAGCACCATGCCATCGAGGGTACGGCAACGACTCAGCGCCACATACACCTGACCATGCGTGAAGGAATCGGTGATGTCCAGCACTGCATGGTCGAAGGTCAAGCCCTGACTCTTATGCACGGTGATTGCCCATGCCAAGCGCAAGGGGTACTGCTTGAAGGTGCCATCCACCTCCTCCCGTATCTCCTTCGTCTCCTCGTCAATCACATACTTCGTGTTCTCCCACGTCAATTGGGGCACGTAGATGGTTCGGTTATCCTCCTTGCAATGCACAATAATCACCCTCTCATCAGTATTCTGATCCCAAGCAAAACCCTTCACAGTGCCAATCTTGCCGTTGTAATACTCCTTTTCGGGACTCGGGTCATTCTTGATGAACATCACCTGTGCCCCTTCCTTCAGCACCAACCTTTCATCAGCAGGGTAACTCGTCTCGGGAAAGTTCCTCCTGATGATTGCCATAAACTCCATCTCCCTCGTTGTCAAGGCATTCAACTGCTTGTCGTTGTATGTCTGCGCCATGCGGTTATGCGTGGTCAGACGTATCCAGTCCTCATCCCTCGGAGGCACGAAGTCAGGCACATACCTCGCATTCAAGGCATTCATCGTTGCCGTGTCCACCTGATGATTGCGTATCTTGCCCAAGATGTTGATGAAAGCCTCATCCTGCTGACGATAGATGTGCTTCAATTCTATCGTCACATACTGCACCTGCTGCAATGCCTTACTGCCAAAGAAATAAGGGGTGTCGTAATAAGGAGCCAGCAACTGCCACTCCTTCTCCTGTGCCACAGGTGCCAACTGCTGCAAGTCACCAATGAGCAGCAACTGCACCCCACCGAAGGGCTTGTTCTTGTCACGATACTTGCGCAACTCCTGATCCACGGCATCCAGCACATCACACCGCACCATCGAGATCTCGTCAATCACCAGCAAGTCCAAGGTCTTGATGAGGTTCTTCTTGTCCTTACTCATCCGATAGTAGGTGTTCTTTTCCTTGAA
>JBGUGM010000207.1:0-1630 GCA_045111535.1 Bacteroidaceae bacterium | reverse complement strand
AAATGCCAAGACCGAAGGAAACGACGTCCTCCTCTCTGTCCCCGCTCTCTCTGCCGGTGTGCTGACAATCAAGAAGTAGTTTGGAGGGCACACCGAGTGTTTGGAGTTTAACTTCAGATTTTCTGCGGTTGATTAGGCAAACACCTCTTCTGCGACCATACTTGGAAATGCTTCCTGCTCGTCGTAAATGAGGCTGATGCCCAGTGCATCTTCCAGTTTGGAGAGCGTGTCAAGTGACATGTTCTCCTTGCCTTTCAGAATCTTTGAGATATACTGTTGGGTGCAGTTCATGCGTTCAGCGAGAGCCTTTTGGGTAAGACCCTCCTGTTTCATTCGTAGCAACACCTTGACAGCAATCTTCTGCGAATGCTGTAACCACGACCAATTGTCGCGCCTCCATTCTGCCTCCTCGCGCCACGTGGATGGCGTTGGGCTCTGGTGGGCTTCTAGGTAGTCAAGTGTCTTCTTTTTCATAGTCAGTACCTCCTTTTCGTTTTATTGTATTTCTGACAGGAAATCCACGAATCCGTCTGCATCAATGGCATGATTAGTGATGAGTTGTCTGCAAATCCTTCGTAGCGAACAGACCATAAGGTGTTGTTGTCAAGTATTTTGTCAAATGTCATACATTATACGTTTATCGGGTGCAAAGATAGTAAGATTCATTAATAAATACAACTGTTAGTTGTAAAAAATCCCGTTTTTTAACTTTTCTAATCAAAAAGATGAATTATACACCAGTCCGTATTTCTCATGCAGTTGGAGTAGGGAACCGTCGGATTTCATCTGACGGATGACATCATTCACCAATTGCAGCAGGTCGTCTTGCCCCTTGCGCATCAGCACGCCTATCTCGCCATGAGTGAAGGGCTCGTTCAGGAGGGGTGCTGCGAGTCGGGGGTCTGTCTGGACATAGTAGGGGGCTTCTGTAATCTCGGTGATCATCACGTCTGCCTGTCCCTCTGCCACGAGGGAGGGGATTTCTTCGTTCTTCTGATGTACGATGATGGTGGCATGGGTGAGGTTCTCGTTGGCGAATTTCTCGTTCAGTCCCCCTGGGTTCACCATCACACGCACTTCGGGCTTGTCGAGGTCTGCCAATGACTGGTAGCGTTCTGCTTCTGATGCACGGCAAAGGATGGTCTTTCCGTTGGCAAGATAGCCGTCGCTCATGAGCATCGTCTCACGTCGGGTGTCGGTGATGGTGATGCCGCCAATGGCGAGGTCGAACATCTGAGGCTCTGCCTGCACGTCTGCGGTGAGTGTGGGCCATGAGGTCTTGACGAACTCCACGCTGACACCCATCTTGTCGGCAATGGCTTTTGCCATCTCGATGCCAAAGCCCCAATACTCGCCTGTTTCTGGCTCGCAGAAGGAGAGGGGACGGTAGTCGCCTGTGGTGCCGATGAGTATCTTGCCCCGTTGCTCTATCTTGTCAATGGTAGGGCGGTTGGAGGGGGTGCTGTCGTCTGATGAGCATGATGCGAAGGAGGATGTCCCGATGATGGTGAGAAGGGTGACCAGCAACCAGGTTTTGAGAAGTTGAGAGGTGTGATTCATCATCTTGTTCTTTTAATTTGTGGCAAAGATACTGCTTTTAATTGATAATTGAGAATTGATAATTGATAAT
>JBGUGM010000206.1:0-1541 GCA_045111535.1 Bacteroidaceae bacterium | reverse complement strand
TCGCCAGTTTCCACCATTTCCTTATACTGCTGTTGCAACTCTGCCATAGCAGCAGCACCAGCACCAGAAGCACTCTGGTATGAAGATACATGGATGCGCTTGATGTGGCTGAGGTTCTCCAGAGGCTGCAGTACAACAACCATCATAATCGTGGTGCAGTTAGGATTGGCAATAATGCCACGGGGACGCTTCAGGGCATCCTCAGCATTACACTCGGGCACAACCAAGGGCACGTCATCGTCCATACGGAAAGCGCTTGAGTTGTCAATCATCACACAGCCATACTTGGTGATATCCTCGGCAAACTCCTTACTTGTACCAGCACCTGCAGAGGTGAAGGCGATATCGATGTCCTTAAAGTCATCATTGTGCTGAAGAAGTTTCACTGTCAATTCCTTACCACGGAAGGTATATTTGGTACCTGCAGAACGCTCAGAACCAAACAACACCAATTCATCCATCGGGAAATTTCTCTCGTCGAGCAGTCTCAAAAACTCCTGCCCTACTGCGCCTGAGGCGCCAACAATTGCTACTTTCATATCACTCAAGTTTAAAATTGGGTGCAAATTTACAACTTTTCCGCCAATTATGTATCAAATTGACAGAAAATTTTGTACCTTTGCCACCAAAATGGAAGCACAAATCAAGATAGAGCCACTCATACAAGACCCAACCATGATATTTTTCGTGGTGCTGCTCATCATTCTCTTCGCGCCTATCGTGATGAGTAAGTTGCGCATCCCGCATATCATTGGCATGCTACTGGCAGGTGTGCTGATAGGTGAATACGGGTTCAACCTATTGTCACGCGACACGTCATTTGAGGTCTTCGGACAGGTAGGACTCTATTACATCATGTTCCTTGCCGGTCTTGAGATGGACCTTGAGAGCATCAAGAAGAACTCCAACCGACTGGTCATCTTCGGACTTCTCACTTGTTTTGTGCCACTAATCCTGACCTATGTGATGTCAATCAGCATCCTGGGCTATAGCGGACGGGCTTCATTCCTATTAGGATGTATCATGGCGTCAAACACGCTGGTGGCCTACCCTATCATCGGACGTTATGGCCTGCAGCGCAACTCCAGCGTAATGCTCAGTGTAGGTTCTTCCATGCTGTCGCTTTTCCTGGCACTGGTCATGTTAGCAGGACTGGTAGGTACATTCAGCGAGGATAGCGGGTGGCTGTTCTGGTTGCTGTTTGTGGCAAAATTTGCCGCTTTCTGTGCCGGCAGCATCCTGATTATTCCCCGTCTGACGCGCTATTTCCTGCGTCGCTATAGTGATGCGGTGATGCAGTATATCTTCGTCATGGCTGTGATGTTCATCAGTGCAGCCTTGTCGGCACTCATTGGACTGGAGGGCATCTTTGGTGCTTTCTTCTCCGGATTGATTATCAACAGATACATCCCTCATGTATCACCTTTGATGAATCGTATCGAGTTCATCGGTAATGCCATCTTTATCCCCTATTTTCTGATTGGCGTTGGTATGCTTATCAACCTGCAGTCATTGGCAGACGGCTTAGAGGTCTGGGGTAT
>JBGUGM010000205.1:0-2547 GCA_045111535.1 Bacteroidaceae bacterium | reverse complement strand
CCCTTTGCCTCGGTGAGCGAGGAGGCTGCTGAAGTGAGCATCACCTTTGGTGCCCCCACCAAGACCTTCAACATGGCAGGCATCGTCTCCTCGTGGGCGATCATCCCCAATCCGCAACTGCGCAAACCCTTCTACCGATGGTTGACAGCCAACGAATGGAACGAGCCCCATCTCTTCGCACCCATCGCCACCCTTGCAGCCCTGCAGCAGGGAGAGGAGTGGCGGCAGCAGATGCTTCGTTATGTGGAGGGCAACATCGACTTCCTCATCGACTACTGCCAGAAGCACCTTCCGCAGGTCAAGCCCTTCCGTCCCCAAGCCTCCTTCCTCGTCTGGCTCGACTGCCGTGACTTGGGATTCAACCATCAGGAACTCGTCGACCTCTTCGTCAACCAAGCCCACCTTGCCCTCAACGACGGTGAGATGTTCGGTCCTGGTGGTGCCGGCTTCATGCGCCTCAATGTGGGCACCCAACGCCATGTGCTGCAAGACGCACTGGAGCGGTTGAGGAAGTGCATAGAAAAAAGTTGAGTAAAAATTTGGAAGAGTGGTGGAGAAAGTTGTACCTTTGCAATCAGAAACAATCAAATAGCAAGAATATGGCAGCAATAGCAAACACTGTTCAGACGCAAGGCGTTTACGTGAACGTACCAGCCGTGGACTGGTCACTCTTCCGCGAACTCATCCGCAAGTTCGGCTGGCAGGCCGAGACTCGCGAGCAACTGCTTGACCGTTTCATCAGCCGCCGTCCGGTCAATCCAGACATCAGCGAAGAGGAAATCATGGATGAAGTAAAAGCCGTAAGGTACGCCAAGTAGCATATGAAGGTCATCATCAACATCACGGACACGCCAAGCAGCGGCTGGGGCAGGTAAAAAGGCGAAGCCAATTGGTCGCAAAAAAGGAGAGTCGTATCACTACGGCTCTCCTTTGCATGATAAAGGAATGGAACATCAAACGGGAATGGATGTGCAGGGTTAGGGCTCTGGCACGAGGCTTCCGTACACGTTCGCTGCTGGAATCAGGGCACCTGAGTTGAGGGTGTAATGGATGTTGCCCACGGTGAACACACCATCGTCTTCATCAGTGAGGCTACCCACTACGGCTACCTCGTCTGCACCCTTCTTGCTGCCAGTGCCCGAACCTGCAACGAGTTCGTACACGTTGCCGTTCTTCTTGAAACGCTTGAAGGCGCCTTCGCCACCAATCTGGGCAACAAGGTACTTGCCCTCAGCGTTCACAAGGTAGGTGTTGTTGTTAGCATCCACACCGTCCATGGCACCGCAAGCCATGTTGGTGAGTGATTTGTTTTCCTCGAAGCCGAGGCCGTTGGAGAAGAGCATGTCGCGCACTTCGCCTGCAGCCCAGAACATCAACACGCGACCATGATTCTTGATGGTGCTGGTGTCACACTCTTCCTCGGTGCGTGTCACTTTGCAGCGGGTCTTGATGGCGAAGGAGCCGAGTCCTGGCACCTCCACGCGGTGTCCCTGCAAGCAGAAGTAGTGAATGGCGTCGAACAGGGCGTTCTTTGCCATCTGGATGGTGGTTGCGGGCACGTGTGCAGCGTTGGCGGCATAGGAGATGACGGCTTCACCCTTGATAACTCCGCCACGCACTGCCTGCATTCCGTACACGGTTGGTTTTTCCTCGTCAAAGTGAATCACTTTGGGGCGACGGAGGTACGTCACTGTTCCCGTGACTGTACGAGTCAATCTTTTTACAGTTGTCATAATCTTGCTGTTTTTAAGAGTTAAACAAAAAATATATTTGGTCTCACATTTCATACAGAAAACACAATTTAATTTCACACAGAGAACACAGAAAGTTTTTTTGTTTTGAACACGAATCTCACGAATCTATCGAATGTTGAGGTTGTATTTATTGGCTACGCCGAGCTAAAGGTTCGTGTAAATCCGTGTGATTCGTGTTCGTTTTCATCAATCGCCTGCGCCGTACACGCCGTCGTCGACGATGGTGGTGCCGGTGCTTGCCACTTCTTCGCGGATTTCTTCGCAAGGGGCGAAGGCAAGGCGAACAGTTTCTACTACATCTTCCACTTTCACCTCGGCGAGGGTCTTCTTGGTTTTTGAGCGGAAGGTTACATAGAATCCACCGAATTCAGGGAACACGACGCGGTGTCCGTTGATGGCGTAGTAGGCAATGCCTTCGGCGATCGCGGAGATGCACGCTTCGATGGTTGACACTGGTACGTTCGCCGAGTTGGCGATGTACTTCACCAGATTCTTGCCCTTGATGGGGGCATACACCAACTGACGGAGGAGGTGCACCTGGGGCTTTTCCTCGTAGAAGTTGAGTCGAGTTGGCGTCTTTCTCATTTTAATTGCCATAGTTCTTGAATGAATTAAATTGTTAATAATAAATGGATGGAACTTTTCGTTTCCGGTGCAAAGGTACGTAGTCTGCATCTCCCCCCCCAATCATTATCCAAAAATTGGTTTTGACGGATAATATTATCCAAATCCGCTCCATTTTGGATAATATTATCCATTTTGGCCTCATTTTGGATAAAATTATCCAATCCGT
>JBGUGM010000204.1:0-19977 GCA_045111535.1 Bacteroidaceae bacterium | reverse complement strand
TCGATGCGAGTGCCCGACACAATCAGGCGGAGTGTGCCTCGGAGTACAACCGTGACATAAACGTACTCGGAATTGTAGATCTCTTCACGGGCATGGATGACAGGATCCTCTCTTTGGTCGAGATTATCCATGATGGTGTATTTCCCGTCATAGGAAGAGAAATACGCACTTTGTGCATCCGCTTTAGTAATAAGGTCTCCTTTTAGTATCATTAGTCTATGAGTCGTTTTGGGCTGCACGCAGTATCAATGTGGTGGCTCCGATGGTGATGATGGCACCGTCCTCAAGATTAATGCGGTCAACATCACGCAAGATGTCGTTCATGTAGAAGGTGCCTGTATCGCTGGGAGCGTCACGCAGGATATATTGCAGTTTCCCTTGTTTGTTCTTCTTTACCGTGATGACACAATGGAAGGTGTCGATGCTGGGGTCACGGGTGTCGATGGGCTTGTTGATGTTGGTGCCCTTCACATATCTGCCAAACTCGTTCTCGCCCAAGTCGAGTGGAATGACCTGCTTGTAGGCGAAGCGATTCTCCACCACCACGATGCTGCCGTAGTCTTCGTTGTAGGCATGCTCGTCAAGGGTTTTCTCCTCATGGCGGTTGGCGAGTTTGGATTTACCGATGCGGATGCCGAATTCCTTCTTGCAATGCTGGCACACAAAGACTAAGGATTGACCATCGGTGTATTGGGTTTCGTCAAAAACGATGAAGTTATCACATTTGGGACATCTGACTCTCTTCATGCCGCCCTCCCTTTACTGTTCGAGAATCCATGCCTCGGCAAATTCGGAACTCTCCTTGCGGAGTGAGGTCAGGGCTTGCTGTGCTGTGGCTTTGTCGGCGTAGTTGGAGTAGAGGATGCGGCTGACCTTGCCGTTCTTCACGTAACGTGCCTCGCCAAAACCATCCTTGGCAAGCGTCTTGATGTAGCGCTCTGCATTCTCCTGGCTCACGTAGGTGGCAAGAACTATGGTAAATTGATTTGTCTTCTCTGTTGTCTCTTGTTTGTTTTCCTTGACCTCTTGTTCGTTGATAGTTGTCTGCTGCTCGTTGACAGTTGTCTCTTGTTTGTTTTCCGTTGTCTGTTTTCCGTTGTCCTTCTTCGCAGGAGCAGGGTTGGCTTGGATTGCCACCTTGTCCATGGTGGGGAAGGCTGCCACGACAGTGTCAGAACCATTGTCCACACCCTTCATCGCCAGATAGGAGAAGCAGAAGAACAGGACGACTGCTGCTGCGGCAGAGATGCCGAAGTCGAGCCAACGACGATTGAGGTGGATGACCACATCCTTCTTCTGACCATAATCTGTGGTCTGTGGTCTGTTGTCCGTTGTCTGTTGTCCGTTGTCCTTCTGTGCAATATGCATGGAAGCGGCTGCCTGCAGGGTGCGCTGGATGTCCTTCTCCTTGATGACGTGCTGGAGTGACTTCATCTCATAGGAGTAGAGTCCATAGAGAGCGGGAGTGAGTGCGCCTGTCTCGGGAGCAACGAAGGAAATGTTCTGGTTGAGCCCCTTCTTGAGGGTGCCGATGTTTTCCAGTTCATATTCGCCCTTCATCTCCAGTTCATACATCATCTTCTCCAAGTCCTTCTCCATCTGCAAGTTAGCAGAAGGGTAGGAGGTGTCGTATGCACTCATGTAGGACTGCACCAACAGACCATCGTTGACCTGCAACTGCTGGTTGAAACCTATCGTGCGATAGGGGGGCAAAAAAAGATGCTCCTCGTCGCCTGTATAACGTGCATCGGCATGGTTGGCAATGAATCCACCAAGCCCCGGCACAATCACGCAGTCGTGTTCGAGCAGCAACAGTTCGATATGTCTCGCTAAAGAAATCATGTGACAAAGATAGGGCATATTTTCTTAATGACAACACTTTTTGTGTTTTTTTTTGACAAAAAAGCCAAAAAACCCTCATATATGACAAAAAAAAGAGTCACATGTAAACCATGTGACCCATTTCTGTTGTCTTGTCCTGATGCTTATTCAGCAGGAGTCTGTGTGCCAGTTGCAGGGAATGTAGGTACATTTTCTGCATCTGTTGACTGGGCAGGAGCAGCGATGTTGATAGGTGCTTCCTCCACGGTCTGCTTGGTGATGAATGCAGAAGAAACGATGCTGAGCACCACCATGGCAATAGCCAAGCCCCATGTTGCCTTCTCAAGGAAGTCCGTAGTCTTGCGAACACCCATGATCTGGTTTGAAGAGGCGAAACTGGATGCGAGACCACCTCCCTTTGATTCCTGAATAAGAACAATTCCACACATCAAGACTGATGCGAGAATGACAAGTGCAATAATTAAGTAGTACATTTTATTTGTTTGTTTTTTTTGTTAATTTACTGTTTGTTTTTGCCTCATTTTACGGCTGAAAATCACTGATTTTGCTTCAGCAGAACTTCCAGCAGATAAATTTGCGCTGCAAAGTTAGAACTTTTTTTCGGATTATTCAAAGAAATTTTGCGTAATATTTCCAAAGCCTGCTGATATCTGCCCTGTTTTATGTAAATGTTCACCATGTTTTCGGTATAAACCTCTTCTTCTTCGACAGAAAACTCAGGTGAGGAGAACTCGCTTTCGTCCACATCGGGGATGTCCACACGCTGCTTGCCCTTGTTTTCTTCGATGAAACTGTCGATGAGTTCGGCACCCCTCAGTTTGGGGGCATCGTTTGGTGCTTTTTCTGCGTCCTTGGCTTCTTGGTCATCCAGTTGCATCAGGTAGGAGGCATAGTCGTTGAGCAAGTCCATCTGCGAGGGCTGTTCTCTGCGAGGAGCATCATCTTCATCTGTCTCGATGCCGCCTTCTTGCAGGAAGCGATTAATGAGCGAGATGGTTCGGGTGCCCTCATCTTCTGTCTCGATGTTGATGTCGTTGCTGTGGGTGGGCAGGGTGTAGTTGATGCCTTCGGTGAGCGTGAAGAGGGCAGTGCGGTCGGGAACGAAAGAACTCGCCTTCCTCAACTCAGCACCAAAATCCTGTGAATGGAGTTTGTAGAGGTTGGAGATATAGAGCAGACGCACCACCTGGAAGAAGGGGTACTTCTCCATCAGCGCTTTCAACTCAGGCAGGGTGTCCGCGTTGAGTTTCGAGGGGTCTTCCAGCAGTTCTCTTATATTTATCATTTGCTTTAATTAGGTTAGGCTTGTTGTCTGTTTACCAGATGGCTACGGTTGCGTTGAATATCTGGTCAACGATGTCGTCAATCATCTCCTGCACCAGTTCTTCCTGCACAGCAGCGAGTTGTTTGGATGAGTCATATTCGGCAGTGGCGCTGAAGCGCTGCTCGAAGTCTTCCTCATGCTTCTTGGTGTTGACGAAACGCACGTTCACGACCATCTTCAACTGCACCTGTGTGGAGTATCCATCCGAGCCCACGCTCTTGTTGGTTTGGCTGTATTCCACAATCTCACCCGCCAGTTGCAAGTCACCGTCACGCTTCAACACCTTCAGTTTAGTCTTTTGTGCGTAGGCATCGCTGATGGTATTGTAGAACATCGACTCCATCGGGCTCCACACGTAGTTGGCACGGATGGGGAACTTGTCGAGACTGATGCTCTTCGTCTTGGTGTAGTCAATGCTCGTGCCCGAGAACTTGTAACTGATGCTACATGCTGTCAACGCCAAGGTGCACAACAGAATCAGACTTTGTATGAACACCTTCTTTCTCATATCTCCAATCCGTAGTCTTTGATTTTCCTATACAGCGTGCGCTCAGAGATGTCCAGTTCCTGTGCCGTCTTCTTGCGGTTGCCATTGTTGCGTTGGAGTGAATCGATGATGTTCTTCTTCATCAGTTCCTTGTTCGACATGGGAGCCTCCTCAATCGTCTCGATGTCTTCCACATCCTGAATGTGGTGGCTGTCGTAGGGAATGCTGCTGGCAGGAGCATAACGTGGCTCGTTGACGATGTAGGGCTGTGGCTCACGCATCGTCTCCATGTTGCTGTGTACCAGTTCCTTCAAGTCCTTCACCTCCTTGCCGATGCTCGACAGCAGTTGGAAGAGCATGTCACGCTCCTTCTCATAACTGTGGGCTTCCGTCGCATGCTCCATGCGGTTGGCGCCATGCAGCACCAGTCCTGTCTCTCCAAGGGAATCATCCGTCACCCCATAACTTCTCAGAATCTCAGGGGTGATTTCCCGCTCCTGGCTGATGACGCTGATTTGCTCCACCAGATTGCGCAACTGACGAATGTTTCCAGGCCACTTATACCTTAATAATAATACGCGCGCGTCCTCTGTTAGGCGCACAGGCTCTATGCGGTATTTTTGTGAGATGTCGTAAGCAAACTTCCTGAACAGCAGTTCTATGTCCCTGCCTCTCTCTCGGAGGGGAGGCATATTGATGGGGATGGTGTTCAGTCGGTAGTACAAGTCCTCGCGGAACTTGCCCTCACGAATGGCTTTCTGCATGTTCACGTTCGTGGCAGCCACAATTCTCACGTCTGTCTTCCTCACCTCGCTTTCACCCACACGGATATATTCGCCAGTCTCCAACACACGAAGCAGTCGTGCTTGAGTCGCCAATGGCAATTCACCCACCTCGTCAAGGAAGAGCGTGCCCTTGTTTGCCACGCTGAAATAGCCCTCACGGTCATCCATGGCTCCCGTGAATGCCCCCTTCTTATGTCCGAACAGTTCCGAATCAATCGTGCCCTCCGGCAATGAGCCGCAGTTGATGGCAAAGTACTTATTGTGTTTCCTTGTCGAATTATCATGGATCACCCGTGGCAGCACCTCCTTACCCACACCGCTTTCACCATAGATGAGCACCGACAATTCCGTAGGTGCCACCTGAATGGCAACATCAATGCTTCGGTTCAGTCCCTCGTAGTTTCCCACGATGCCATACCGCTGCTTCACTTGTTGTATGATCTTCTCGTCCATAAGAGTTTTTAGAAAAATCGTTGCAAAGTTACGAATAAGTAAGCACAATACAAAATAAATCTTTGATTTTTATTGTCATGCACAAGCATTTGAGATAAGCAATTAAGACGCTCCTGCGTAAGCAATTTGAAGGCTTGCGCGCATCTAAAATAATTTGAAACTTTGAATTTTAAATTTGAAAGTTGCAAATTTATTTTTGAAAGTTTGAAATTTTTTTTTGAAACTTTCAAATTATAAAGCGATACGGCAACGCTACAAATTACTTACGCAGGAGCCACGAAAAGGGCAGTGGAAGTCGTTTTTTAGGGGCTTAAAGTGCCACCTTCACTCCTCCTGTAAACCACACGCCAGGCTGTTTCACGTTGGCGTAGTCGTAGTAGGGGTGGTTGGTGAGGTTGTTTGCCTGCACGTAGAGGGTGTAGTGGGGTTCTGTCCACTGCATCTTGAGGTCAAGTGTGGCATAGGTGCCATAACTCTGGTGTTCCCCTGTCAGGGCATTTTCAAAGTCACCTTCACGGTTCTTGAGGGTGAAGTCCCATTGTGCCGTGAGGTGACTGACGATGCGATGATGGCATGAGGCAACGAACTTGTGGCGCAGGAAGGTCATGCGGGAGACGTAATTGGCTGCCTGCTCAGTATCCACACGGTATTTGTAGTTGTAACAATAATCGAGGGTGAGTCTCTGCAGCAGGGAGTGGGTGCCCCATCGCTTAGTGAAGTCAAAGGTGTTTAACGCTTCTGCCCCGATGTTGTCAATATCGCTGTTGGCTGTGGTGTAGAAAGTGTCGTTAGGGTATTTCACCCAGTCAATCATATCTGTCCCCTTGCGATAGAATCCTTTGACTTGTGCCTGGAAGAAGTCCCCTGTGTAACTCGCACCAAGATGCCAGTCTGTGCTCTTCTCGGGGCTCAGCAGGGTGTTGCCTTGCAATCCTGGACCATTATAGTAAATGTCTGTATAAGTGGGAGTCCGAAGGCTTTGATTGAAGGAGGCGTAGAACTTCCATCGCTCAGTGGCGCGCCATGAGAGGTCAACGCCTGGATAGAGGTGCATGCCCCCCGTGACGGAGGTGTTGTGGTTGGCAAGCATACCGAGGGAGATGGTGAAGTGCTCCAACAGAATGTCGTGTTCGAAATACAGCCCAACATTGCTGCGCCCGTCTTTGTACCGGTAGTGCTCGTCATGTCCCGGCACTTTGTATTTGTGCTGTTCCGATTCGGGAATCTCCTTGCCAAGACGGGTGGAGAGGATGTTCTCACGACGAAACTCGATGCCAATGGCTGTCTGACCCCAAGCCCATGTGGTGTAGGCATTGGCATTGGCACCATAGACGTTGGTCTGATGAAAGTTCTGATAAGCCGCAGGATTGGCACGTCGCCACACATAATGGTCAAGGGAACGGTTCCAATACATCTGCACGGGTACACGAACCTTCCCCTTGTATTCGGCTTGTGCGGCAATGAGATAGCGCCTATCTTCTTCGTACTGAGTATCTGAGCCTGTGCCGTAGAAAGTGTTGGCTCCGTAGTTCATGGTGCTGAGACCCGCTTGAAGGGTGGCATCAAAATGTTGACTCTGATACTTTCCGTTCCAATAGGCGTTGCCCTTGTTGAAGTCGTCGTTGGAGGTGCCACCATCGCTGCGGGCATAACCTCCACAGATGCGATTGCTGAAAGCGTTGGTTTTCAGGGAGAGGTGGGCATTGGAACCGAAGGTGCCATAGGAACCTCCTTGCATATGGACACCAAGGGTGTTTTCTGTTGCTGAGCGTGTGACGATGTTGATGGCTCCTGCAAAAGCCTGACTGCCATACACACGGCTGGCTCCACCCTCGATGACCTCGATGCGCTCGATGTCATCCACGCTGACGGGAAGGTCAACAGTCAGATGCCCTGTGTGGGGATTGCTGATGTTGATGCCATTGAGCAGGACAGTGAGTTGGTCTTCAGTGCCGCCATTCACTCCGATGTCAGTTTGAATGCCGAAGCCTCCACGTTGCCTGACGTCAACTCCTGCAGCAAGTTTCAGCAGGTCGTTGACAGAATGGGCACTGGAGGCTTCAATATCCTGTCGGTTCATTACTTGTACGAGACGTACTGCCTTGTCGGCTGGGAGTGGAGCACGGGTAGCAGCCACCTCCACCTCACCGAGCAGCAACTCGTCTTCTCGGTCGGGAGCGGGCATTTCCTGCTCCTCATCGTTGTGAAGTTCTGGGCTCATCGCCATGGTGGCTGCCGAAGAGTCGGGACATGCCACAGCCAAAGTGGCAACACTCAGCACACTGATGCGAATCTCTCTCTTCAACGAGAGAAAGATGGCATCGTTGTGGCGAGTGAAGTGGTGCCAGATGATTGCCTCAGACTTCTTGAAAGTTGTTTTTTTCATTGTTTGTTATTAATTGATTTTTTCTAGTTTGACTAGTCATACTGGTCTCACTAGTTATTGCCGCTTAAGATTTCGTTCTGCATCCATGCGGAGGAAGATGAAGAGCAACAGGGTGAATCCCCATAGCGAGGAACCTCCGTAGGAGAAGAAGGGGAGTGGGATGCCGATGACGGGAGTGAGTCCGAGCACCATTCCCACATTGATGAATAAGTGGAAGAGGAAAATGCTGAGCACACAATAGCCATAGACTCGTCCCATGGTGTCAGTTTGTCGTTCTGCCAAAGCAATGAGTCGCCAGATGAAGAACAGGTAGACAATGAGGACACCTGCCGAACCGATGAAGCCTTCTTCCTCTCCAACTGTGCAGAAGATGAAGTCGGTGTGCTGCTCGGGCACATACCTCAGTTTGGTCTGTGTGCCATTGAGGAAGCCTTTTCCGAACAAGCCTCCTGAACCAATGGCTATCTTTGCCTGATTGACATTGTAGCCAGCACCACGAGGGTCATCCTTCATACCCAACAACACCTCGATACGGATGCGCTGGTGATCATCCAGATGCTCGAAGAGCGTGTCGGTGATGTAGTAGAAAGATGTGGAGACAATGGCAAACAGGGCGATGAGCGCATAACGCACTGCGCGGTTGTAGATTGCCATCCAGATGATATAGCCAATCATGAGGATGCAGAGTATCAACATCACGTAACAGACGTTGAACGGGATGACATAGAGGGAGAATATCATTGCCAGCAATGTGCCTCCGAAACAGGTGTATGCCATGAGTTTCACAGCACGAAGGTTGCGACAATAAATCCACACCATACCGATGGTGAAAATCATCGCCAGTAACAGCACGGTAAACTCACCAATCGAGACAGGCATGTTGGTGATGTACTCTTCGCTGAATTTCATACCCACCACAAAATAGACCACGCAAGCGAATCCACTGAACAGCAAGGAGCCTGTCATACCTTCACGATAGAGCATCAGGAAGAAGGCGAAATAGACCAATGCAGAACCAGTTTCCTTCTGCCCGATAATCAGTATCATCGGGAAGAGAATCAAGGCAATGGCAATGCCGATGTCCTTGGTCTTTCGAATGCTGAAGCCATACTTGTCCATCAGTTTGCCGAGTGCCAATGCCACAGCGAACTTGGCAAATTCGGCAGGTTGTATCTTCTGACCACCTCCGAGGGGCAACCAAGAACGGGAACCTTTCGTGTCGGGTGCAATGACAATGGTGACCATCAGCAGGAGCATCATCGCGCCATAGATGACATAGGCAGCAGTGTCGTAGAAGCGTTTCTCAATGAGCATCAGCACGGCAGCCAGCACCAATGAGGTGGCTCCCCAGACAATTTGCTTGCCTGAGTTGGTCTCCCAACTGAAAAGGTCGGGATGATTGTAGTCGTAGCATGCACCGCACACGCTGAACCATCCCCACACAATCAATATCACGTAGAGCAGGATGGTGATCCAGTCGATGCTGAGGAAAATTCCTTTGCTATTTTGTTCTTCTCCTACCATGGTTGTTGCTTACCTTTCTCTTGTTCCATAATCGATGTGACGGCTCTGGAAGGATGCCGCACGTGCCTCACTGCCTGGTGAGAGTTTGCCGTTGATGTATTGTTCCATCATCAGGGCACCAATGGGCACTCCGAAGGTGGCACCGAAACCACCATTCTCCACATAGACAGCAATGGCTATCTTGGGATTATCCTTGGGTGCAAACCCCATGAAGGCAGAGTGGTCTTTCCCTCGGTTCTGTGCCGTACCCGTCTTACCACACACCTCATACATGGTGGTGTTGGCACTACGACAAGTACCTCCCAACACTGCCTTGCGCATTCCTTCCACCACCATGTCGTAGTATTGCTTGTCCACCTTGGTCTTGTGCTTCACGGTGAGACTGTCGGCAATGTGTCCACCTTCTATCGCCTTGACGATGTGAGGGGTGATATAGTAACCACGATTGGCGATGGTGGCTCCCAGATTGGCAATCTGGAGAGGGGTGAGTGTCACTTCACCCTGTCCGATGGCAATGGAGATGACACCCAACGCATTCCACTGACCCAGTCTTCGGTCATAGTAATCTGCATTCGGAATCATGCCACGTGCCTCACCCGGCAGGTCAACTCCCAACTTATAGCCAAATCCCATCGACACCATGTAATCCTTCCATGTGGTCAAGGCTTCTTGTATGTTCTTGTATTGCTTGCGGTTGTTCAGCATGTGGTAGAGTCCCCAACAGAAGTAACCGTTGCAGGAAGTGGCAATGGCTGGAATAAGGGGCAGGGGAGAGCCGTGTCCGTGACAGCCCACACGCATACCCTTCGTGACGAAGCCTCGATAGCAGGGATAAGCCGTAGAGGAAGTGATGATGCCCTCTTGCAGGAAGGTCAATCCCTGTGAGGTCTTGAAGGTGGAACCAGGGGGGTATGTTCCTGATATGGCACGGTTCAGCATGGGTTTCATTGGGTCGCGCTGCATCTCCAGCATCTGTGTACTGCGCTGCTTTCCCTCCATGCGGTGAGGGTCATAACTGGGGGAACTGACCATGCAAAGTATCTCTCCCGTCTTGGGCTCGATGGCAACAATGGCTCCCATCTTTCCTTCCATCAGACGTTCACCCAAAGATTGTAACTCGGCATCAATGGACAGCGTGAGGTTCTTGCCTGGCACCGGTTTGCGGTCAAGTGCACCATTGCGGTAATGCCCTTGAATGCGTCCACGAGCATCACGCAACAGGATTTGTACACCCTTGATGCCTCGCAGTTCTTTCTCATAACTGCGTTCCACTCCTTGCTTGCCGATGTAATCGCCAGGGTCGTAATAGTCATCGTTGTCCACCTCTTTCTGAGACACTTCTGCCACATCACCCAAGATGTGGGCACAATGATCTGTGGCATAACGCCGAATGGTGCGTTCACGAATGTAAAAGCCATGAAAACGGAACATTTTCTCTTGAAAGACACCATACTCCTCTGCAGAGATTTGTGGCATGAAAAGTTGTTGGGTATAGGTGGAATAGCCCGGATTCTTGTTGCGATCCTTGATGAGTGCCATGCGTTCGTCAAACTGCTTCTGTGTGATGCCAATAGTGTGACAGAAGTCAAGTGTGTCGAGGTTCTGGATCTCACGCATGATGACCATAATGTCATAGGCAGGTTGATTGAATACCAGCAACTCTCCATTGCGGTCATAAATGACACCACGTGCGGGGAAGATGACATTGTTGAAGAAAGCATTGTCGTCAGCACGGGTCTTGTATTCTCCATCAGAAAGTTGCAGAAAAGCCAGACGGACGATATAGCAAAGAACAATGACCAAGGCTATACCGGCAAGTACAAACTTACGATATTCGTAAATGTGGTTTTTCATGACATCTTACAGGTGAAGGGTTTGTTCCTTGTTGGTGTGTAGCAGCAACTCAATAAAGATGATGATGAGGGTAGTGAGCACGGAACCTCCAAGGATGGAGAGAAGGGTGAGTGGCCAATCTGCCAGCGTGAAAGCATCCAACAGATAGAAACTGCCATGTAACACAGCCATCAGCAGGAACACATAGAAGACATAATTCCAGAAACCCAATGTCTTGATAGATGGGATCAAATCTTCGGCAGAATCGCGAGGAGCCTGCATTTCGAGCAAGACGGGCTGAATCATCGCAATGAGTGTGCAGGATGCTGCTCCCATGCCTGCCGTATTGCTGAAGATGTCGAACAGCAATCCAATAACAAATCCCCACACCAATACAGCAACACGTGAGGTGTTGCGATGGATGCACACCACCATGTAGCCAATCACGAGTGGCGTGATATAGCCTAACAGGTGGATATTGTTGCACACCAACACCTGAAAGAACAACAGGACAAAGAGCCTGCCAAGACGCATGAGAACTACTGAATTCATCTGACTGTATCGGTGTTGATTGAGTTCGTTTCTTTCAAATCCTTTTGTTTCTCCTGAGTGTTAAGGACACTGTCCTGACGTGCAGGGTCTTCTGCCATTTCCTCCAGCGCACGACGTTCTGGCGCACTGTAATTGGTGATGACAGAAACTTCACGCAGGGTGGGGAAGTTGGCAAACAGTTTCACACGAAGAAAGTAGGACATGCCATCAGGCGAGTCGCCAATTTTCTGTACCACTCCAATGGGAAGTCCTGGTGGAAAGATGTCGGAATAGCCATTGGTTTCCACAATCTCCTTCGTCTTCACAGGAGCATGTCTGGGAACACTGGTCACATAAGCAATGTCTGCATGACCACGTTGCCATACGAGTGAACCGAAAAACTCTGAATGGCGCAGTCTACAACTGATCTTGCTGTTGACATTCAGCAGAGGCATCACGATGCTGTAATGTTGGCTGGTCATATAGACAATGCCCACCACACCACGGGAACAGACCACACCCATCTCAGGACGGATACCGTCTGCTTCACCTTTGTTGATGGTGATGAGGTTGTTGGCCTTATGAAGCGTCATGTTGACCACTTGTGCACTTACCACATCATATTTCAATGGCAGGGCAGGCATCTGTTTCACGCTGTCATTCTGCATCTCCTGCATCTGTTGGCGCATTTCATACACCTCTTTGCGCAGTTGCTCGTTGACGGCTTCCAATTCTTGGTTTTCCTCTTTCAGATGAAGATATGACGTAATGCCACTAATGACGTTGTAGGTTGAACCTACCACGTCATTAGCGGTTGTGAAATATACACTCTTTTGGTATCCGTTGGAACTGAAAAGAAATACAAGGCTTATCACTTCCAGCAACAGAAACACAAACCAGTGCTTGTTATGTATGATTAAGTCAATCAGTGCACGCATGATGTGCGTTTATCTCATCAGGAATTGGAAATTGTTGACGTTCTTCAATGCGATACCAGTACCCTTCGCCACAGAGTGCAATGGGTCATCATCCACATGGAAAGGAATCTGAATCTTGTCGCTCAAACGCTTGTCAAGACCACGGAGCAATGCACCGCCACCTGTCAACCAGATACCGTTTTTCACGATGTCGGCATACAACTCTGGTGGAGTGGCTTCCAATGCCTGAAGCACAGCGGTTTCAATCTTGGCAATGGTCTTGTCGATGCAATGTGCAATTTCCTGATAGCATACAGCAATCTCGAGAGGCAGGGCTGTGATACGGTTAGGACCATGCACGATGAAATCTTCTGGAGCCTCGTCGCCAAGGTCTGTCAGTGCAGAACCTACATTGATCTTGATGCGCTCAGCCATACGCTCTGACACCTTCACATTGTGTTGACGTGCCATATACTCTTGAATGTCTGCTGTCAGTTCGTCACCTGCCACACGGATGGAGTTGTTGCTCACGATACCACCTAATGAGATAACGGCGATTTCTGTAGAACCACCACCTATGTCCACAATCATCTGACCCTCTGGAGCCTCTACGTCGATACCACAACCAATGGCTGCTGCCATAGGCTCAAAAAGTAGGTACACGTCACGACCACCAGAATGCTCAGCACTGTCGCGCACAGCACGCAGTTCCACTTCCGTAGAACCAGAAGGAACACCTATCACCATGCGGAGTGATGGGGTGAAGAGGTGATGACCCGTCTTGACCATCTTGATGAGTCCGCGCATCATCTGCTCACAAGCATAGAAGTCTGCAATCACACCGTCACGCAAGGGACGGCAAGTGCGGATACCTTCGTGCTCCTTTCCGTACATCATCTTTGCCTGATGGCCTACGGCAATCATTTTGTTGTTCTTCTTGTCAAGAGCAACTACCGATGGCTCGTCCACTACCACCTTGTCGTTGACAGTGATGATGGTATTGGCTGTACCGAGGTCCATCGCAATATCTTGTGTCAAAGAGAAAAATCCCATATCTTTATTTACAATTTACAAATTACAATTCTCCTCACTTTATTTTGCGAAATATGCATGAATGGCTGTGTCGTAATGGCTTGAAGTGGCGAATGCGCGTTCTGCAAACTGTTTGCGCTGTGCCTTAGTGGTTTCTGCACCCTGTGCCTTGACAATGTCGAGCAATGGCTTGTACTCAGCCTTGCTGGGCACAATTACAACATCGTTGAAGTTCTTGGCTGCTGCACGGATCAGAGAGATACCACCGATGTCAATCTTCTCGATGATGGTTGGCTCGTCGTTGGTTGAAGCCACTGTCTCTTCAAATGGATAGAGGTCAACAATCACGAGGTCAATTTCTGGAATCTCATACTTTGCCATTTCCTGCTGGTCGCTTTCCAATTCGCGGCGACCCAAAATGCCACCAAACACTTTGGGGTGAAGTGTCTTTACACGACCTCCCAAGATGGATGGATATGTGGTCAAGTCCTCAACTTTCTGGCAAGGATAGCCGAGACTCTCAATAAATGCTTGTGTACCTCCTGTTGAAAGGAATTTTACTCCGTTTTTGTTCAACTCAGCGAGCAACTCGTCCAATCCATCTTTATGGAACACCGATACGAGTGCAATTTTGATTTTCTTTACGTCAGCCATTTGTGTTCTAAATTTTATTGTTTGTAAACTTATTGATCTTGTAGAATAAGCAAATTAGCCCATTTCATTCAATTCTCTCTCATTGTTAAGACGCTTGTGTGCGCACACAACCATGCACCCGCTTTTGCCTTACAAAATGCAAAGTTAGGCATTTCTTCTGACACATTATTAAAGAAATTAAATTTTTTCCATCTTTCCGAATAAATTTCTTGCCAGAACGAAAACTTTCCACTAATTTTGAACCCGTAAACATCAAAACGACACGATTATGCGACATTTCACCCTGTTGCTTCTTCTCCTTTTGGCAACATCTGCAAAGGCTCAGTTTTTCTTTGATTTCACTCCTCGTCAGCAATCTCAGCAACGACGGGAACGCGTCACTCCACCCCAATTCAAGGGTGGGGAAGAGGGCATCAAAGCATTCCTCGAGAAAAACTTCAAGCAACCGAAAGAGCGGGAGCAAGTGGATGGCAGAATTGTTGTTGCCGTGATCGTCAATCCTAAGGGTAATGTGGAAAATGCGCAAGTCGTTCGCTCGTTGACCAAAACACTTGATGCAGAAGCCGTTAAGGTGTGCAAAAAGATGAAATTCAAGCCCGCTACATCAGGAAAAGAGAAGGTGAGAGGTCGTGTCGACATCACCTTCCCGATTCGTAATGGCAGGCTTTCATTTTTTAATTTGCCCACCACCGATGTGTGATTAGGATTTCTTTATTTCACTCCTACCAATAGCGTGTTGCTGGTGTAGGATTTTCCTGCATATTCTGTAGTCAGATTGATACCCAATGAGGAATGACCACGGGTACGTCTGGCGTGTACACGTCCAGTATAGCGAATCTTCTGTCCTGGCTGCAAAGTGGTGGTCAACGAAGGTGACACACCGAATGACTTGGGATCATCCACATTCAACTGAATCACGATGTCTTGCAACAAAGAATTGGTGGTGTTGGTGATGAATCCCTCTATCTCAATCGTCTCATCCTTAGAGATATAACCATCACCATCTGCATCCATATAAGAGAGGTCTGAGATGCTCAATACAGTGGTGGAAGCAACACCCTTGCTGATCTGGTAATTGTGGCTATCCACAGAACCCTGATAACCGCCACTGGTCTGATAACCCACATTGTTGTCTTCATACGTACCGTCATACTGGATATTGCCACGGGTACGTTCACGATCTTCGTATCGACGTGCCTCGGCTCGTTCCTGTTCTTCAATTTGTGAGGAAATGCCCACACCCAGAATGGCACCGATACCCATACCGATGAGACTACCCAATGCGGCACTCTCACCACGGAAATGACCATGACCTGCCAAAGCGCCCACAGCGCCACCAACATGGCTACCTATCATGGCACCTGTCACTCCACCTGCTGCCTGATAAGAACTGGTACAACTGCTGACCAACAGGGCAGTAGCCAACGTCAAACATGTGAATTGATTCTTTTTCATTGCTTTGTTGTTTTTAGTTGATTGTTGAACTTTCTTTTTCTTTGTCAGGTCTCTCTTCTGCTATATAGTCGTCAATCAATCTTCTGGCTATCGACATCTTGTCGGGGATGGGAGGTAGTTGTTCACGATTGAACCAACCTGCATTGCTCAGTTCTTCCTCTTGCACATGCACCTCACCGCTCACATAGTCGGCAGTAAAGCCAATCATAATGCCACAGGGGTAGGGCCAAGGCTGACTCCCGAAATATTTTATATTTGTAATTTCCAATCCAACTTCTTCTGCCACCTCTCGTTTCACACATTCCTCCAGCGTCTCACCTGTCTCCACAAATCCTGCCACCAGTCCATACATCTCGCTGCGACGGAAGTTCTTGGCGTGTACCAGCAGGATGTTGTCTCCACGCTTGATTCTCACGATGATAGCAGGGCTTACTTGTGGCCACACTTCCTTCCCGCAGTTCGTGCATTGCTTGCTGATGGCAGTGGCACGTTTCATCGGGGCACCACACACACCGCAATACTTGGTGTTCGAGTCCCAATACAGCAGTTCCGATGCCTTTCCTGCTGTGTTATAGAACTCTTTGGGCAACAATGCCCACGACTCTCTCAGCCCGATAGTCACCATTCCCTTCATGTCTGTGGGTGGTGTGTTCAAGTTGTATGCCATACAGGGAACTCCATCCAATGGAGGCAATTCCTGCCGAGGGGTCCATTCCTTCATCGGAAATGGAGGCTCGATGGAGCATGGCACCTGATAACCGCTGTCATCATGTTTCAGCAATAACGAGTTGCCGATGAACACAAACCAGTATGTTGCTTGCCCTTCCATATCTTTTCTTACAAATTTGCGCCAAAATTAGTCATAATTTGCGACATGCGTGCCATTTTTAGTCTTTAAAATCATTAAAAACGTTAAGACTTTCACGAATAGTTGCGAATTAGAACGAAAAAGACTACATTTGTACTCAAATTTGACAAGAGCACATGACAAACGTTAATCGCGCGTACATATATATAATATTGACAGTCCTTGCTTCCTTGTGTATGACCTCGCTCTATGCACAGAAGAAGGACAAGCCCAAGAAACAGAAGCACGTGGAGGCTGTTGTGGCAGAAATCCAGCCTGATCCTGTTGCATCCAAGGCTCGTCCAGATCGTCATCCCAAACCCTTGGAGATGCCTTTGTTTGCTGCTCAACCAGCAATCACTCGTGGACGGGGCACAGGAGGTAGTGGTGCACATGGCATTGATGTAAGCCACTATCAGGGACGCATCAATTGGGATGAGGTGGCACGTGATTCCAAGGTGACGTATGTCTATCTGAAAGCCACTGAAGGTACAGGCAATGTCGATGACACCTATTCCTACAATTTCAGCGAATGTAAGCGTGTGGGACTCAAAGTGGGCAGTTATCACTTCTTCCGTCCGCAACTCTCTGCCAGAGGACAGTTTGACCACTTCATGTCCCGTGTGGACACTCGTCGCCAAGACCTCTTGCCTGTGGTGGATATTGAGACCACCAATGGTGTGTCTGACGCGGTGTTGCAGACACGTCTGCTCGAATTCTGCGAACTCCTCGAACGTGAGTTTGGCAAGAAGCCCATCATATACACAGGAAAGAACTTCTACAACAAACACATTCATGGCAACTCACGCCTACGTGCCTACAAGTTCTTCATCGCTGCTTATTCCTTCATTGAGCCAGACCTCTACGATGACAACGATTATGTCCTTTGGCAATACTCAGCCACAGGTTCTGTGCGTGGCATCCGGGGCAATGTGGATATGAGCCGCTTTGTTGGAAGGCACGACATTCGCGACATCCAATACCGATAAAAGAGAAACCGCTTCCCATGTTCTTCGCGAACAAGTGAAGCGGTCTTTTTAGCCTCTAACATTTTATGGTTTACGTAATTCTTATAGCGGTGTCTCACGACACGGGTTTATTATTATGAGTAAAGATTCGAAGTCACTTGTTGTATAACTTTCTAAATCTGGTGCAAAGGTACGCACTTTCTCAGCACTACGCAATACCTAAAATGTGTGATTTTTTAAATTTATTTCTTGAAATAAGCCCTGAAATGGCTGAAAATCTTGTCCTTAATGCTGGTTGAAGGCTTGATGTTATCGCCTCCTGCCAACGTCTCAATGGCTTGACGTTCCTCTTTCGACAGCGTTTCGGGCATATATACCGAGATGTTGATGATTTCATCACCTCGCTGATTGCCATAACTGTTGATGTCGGGAATACCCTTGTTCTTCAGTCTCAGCACCGTGCCAGGCTGTGTACCAGCAGGTATCGTGATTTTTGCCTTGCCGTCATGGGTAGGTACTTCGAGCGATGTACCCAATACTGCTTGTGGAATGGTCAGCAAGAGGTTATACACCAAATCAACTCCATCGCGCATCAGTTCTGGATGTGCTTTCTCATGCACAAGAATCTGCAAGTCACCATTCACGCCTTTTCTGCGTCCAGCACCACCTTTGCCTTGGAAGTTATATGCATAGCCTTCCACCAATCCTGCGGGCAGTTCCACTTCCACCTGCTTCTCACCCTTCACAATACCCTCACCGTTACAGTGCTTACATTTATTTTTGATGACGGTGCCTTCACCATGACAGGTGTCGCACACCGTCTGTGTCTGCATGATGCCCAGCATCGTCTGACGGGTCTTATACACCACGCCTTGTCCGTTACAAGTGCCGCAAGTGCTTTCCTGTCCATCTTCCGAACCTGAGCCATTGCAATGAGGGCAAGTGATATCGGTACGCACATTGAACTTCTTCGTCACACCATTCACAATGTCATTCAAATCCAGTTCGATACGCATGCGCAAGTCTTGACCTTTATACACAGGCTTTCTGCGCTGACCACCGCCACCAAATCCTCCTCCGAAACCGCTGAATCCTCCTCCGAAGCCACCACCAAACACATCGCTCATCATGCTGAAGATGTCGTCCATTGACATGCCTTGTCCACCACCGAAGCCACCGGCACCAGGACCAAAGGCATCAGGACCGAACTGGTCATAACGCTGACGTTTCTGCGGGTCGCGAAGCACATCGTATGCCTCAGCAGCCTCCTTAAATTTCTCCTCAGCCTGTTTGTCACCCGGATTGCGGTCAGGGTGATACTTGATGGCCATCTTCTTATAGGCCTTCTTGATTTCGTCGTCGGAAGCCGTCTTCGACACTCCCAGCACCTCGTAATAATCTCGTTTTGCCACTTTCTATGTCTATTGCAAATGAAAATCGCCCAGCGCGTGGGCTGGTTACTCAGCCACTGCTACTTTTGCGTAGCGGATTACTTTATCGTTCAACGTGTATCCTGCCGTCATGCAGTCCATCACTTTTCCTTTCTGGTCATCGGGTTGTCCTGGCACCATAGCAATTGCCTCGTGCAAGTCGCTGTCGAAAGGTTGACCCACCACGTCCATCTTCTTCAATCCCTCTTGAGCCAAGAGTTTGAAGAACTTGTCGATGATGAGGTTCAGTCCCTCCTTCACAGCCTCCACATCCTCATACTTGTCCATGTTCTGCTGAGCACGTTCCAAGTCATCGATGATGGGCAGCAGGGTAGTGATGACCTTTGCACCACCATTCTTGATGAGTTCTGCCTTCTCCTGCATCACACGCTTGCGGAAGTTGTCGAACTCAGCCACCTTGTACAGTTGCTGATTCTTCAACTCCTCCACCTGCTTCTCCAACTCGGCGATTTTCTCCTCAGGAGTCAGTTCCTTGGGAGCCTCTGTCTCCTTCGTGGTTTCAGCAGCATCCGTCTGCTCCTCGGCAGCCGTTTCCTGCTCCTCCATATTCTCGTTAACGATTTCCTCGTCAACCTCCTCGTTTTTCAGATTCTTATCCATAATGCAATGTTTTTTTCGTTTCCTTGAAATCAACAAAAAAGATGCCAGCGCATGAAACTCTGGCATTTATATGACATTGTGTCACTTATCGTTACTATCCCTTCAGTTCCTCGTCAGTATAGCCTTCGGGCAGGCGTCGGCAATTGTACCCCGATGCCATGATTTCGCCGTAAGCACCTGCGGAGAGCATGGCGAGCAAATCGCCACGATGTGTCTTGGGCAGCAGGATGTCCTTTTCGAAAATGTCGCTTGACTCGCAGATAGGACCTACCACATCATACTTCTCCTCGGCATCGTTGCTGTTGAGATTGATGATTTTGTGGTGAGCATCGTAGAGGGCAGGGCGAATGAGGTCGGTGAAACCAGCATCCACAATGGCAAACTGCTTCACGGAGCCTTGCTTCACGTAGTTGACCTTGGTGATGAGGGCACCGCATTGTGCCACGACAGCACGTCCCAATTCAAAGTGTACCGTCTGTCCTGAACGCACTTTCAGGTACTTCTCATAGACTGCGAAGTAGTCCTTGAAGTTGGGGATAGGGTTGCCCTGTGGGTCTTCGTAATCCACGCCAAGTCCACCACCTACATTAATGATTTCAATCTTGATGCCCTGTGCCTCCAAGCGGTCTTGCAACTCATTCACACGGTTGGCAAGAGCGATAAAGTCATCCATCTGGAGAATCTGTGAACCGATGTGGAAGTGGAGTCCCTTGAACTGCACGTTCTTCATGCCCTGTGCCAAGCGGATGACCTTCTCCATGTCCTCCATCGCAATGCCGAACTTGTTCTCAGCCAAGCCCGTGGTGATATTTGCGTGAGTGTGGGCACCTACGTTCGGATTGATGCGGAAGCACACCGTTGCCACCTTTCCCTTCGATGCAGCAATCT
>JBGUGM010000203.1:0-1793 GCA_045111535.1 Bacteroidaceae bacterium | reverse complement strand
TTATGACGTGTCTTGCAAGGAATGCCCAATTGCAAAGCCTGTATCTCGATGTCCTTCATGAACTCCTCCACACGAGCTGGGATGGAGCCAAAGTAGTGGTCATCCATCTGCTGATTCTTGGCAGAGTCATGTCCCATCAACGTACGACCTGTCATCACAAGGTCTGGACGTGCAGCAAAAAGTGATTCATCCACCAAGAAGTACTCCTGTTCCCATCCAAGGTTGGAAATGACTTTCTTCACATCGGGATAGAAGTATTGTGCTACAGCCGTTGCTGCCTTATTGACAGCATGAAGCGCCTTCTTCAACGGCACTTTATAGTCGAGGGCTTCACCTGTATAAGAGATGAAGATGGTCGGAATCAGCAATGTGTCGCCTATAATGAAGACAGGAGAGGTAGGGTCCCATGCCGAGTAGCCACGTGCTTCGAATGTAGAACGGATACCACCAGAAGGGAAGGAACTGGCATCAGGCTCTTGTTGCACGAGCAACTTTCCTTCAAACTCTTCCACCATACCACCCTTACCGTCGTGCTCAACAAAGCCATCATGCTTCTGAGCCGTCCCTTCGGTCAAGGGTTGGAACCAGTGAGTGTAGTGGGTCACACCATTCTCAATAGCCCAAGTCTTGATGCCCTGTGCCACCGCGTCAGCAATGGTGCGGTCAAAAGGTGCGCCGTTATCTATCACATCACACATCTTCTCATACACCTCCGAAGGCAGATACTTACACATCTTCTGCCTGTCAAAGACGTATTTGCCGAAATACTCACTCGGACGTTCCTCTGGTTGCTCCACATACACAGGAGCACGTTTGAACGCCTCATCCACCACCTTAAATCTAAGTCGTGCAGCCATAATTTGATGTCGTTTTTTGCTATTTGACTGCAAAGGTATAACATTTTCAGCAAAAAACATTGCTCATTCAAAACATTTTCCCTAATTTTGTGGCGAAAATATACAAACACCAAAACTGCATACATATTATATTACTAAATAAATCCACACGCGTATGAAGAAACTATTACTCATGGCAGCTTTTGCACTCGGTTGCATCAGCGCATCGGCTCAGCAGACTCTGACACTGAGCACTTACAAAGGCACAGATCTCTCAAAGTATGACGGTCAGACACTGAACGTATCCGTTAGCCGTTATCTTTTCAAGGGGTGGAACACCATCTCACTCCCTTTCTCCATGTCGGAGATTCAAGTGAATGAGGTTTTCGGTAGTGATTGCAAGTTGGAGAAATTGGTGGGTGTTGAGAACGACGGTGTAGATATGAAGCTCAACTTCCAGAACTGCAAGAAGGAGGGTATCCAAGCGAACACTCCATACATCCTCTACTATACCGGTGAGAACGGTAGCAAGCAATTCACAGCAGAAAACGTACTCATCATCAATGGCATTTCTTCTGTAGTCTTCTCAGCTGAAGGTACAGGCGAGACTGTGACAATGGCTGGTGCTCAACAGCAGACAGAGCCACAGGGTTTGTATGGCATCTTGGCAAAGGACAACAGCGAAGCATCTTTCGTGAATGTGGATGCCACCACGAACGGTTTCTATGCTACCCGTTGCTACGTGCAGATGTCCAACGGCAACTTCTCACGATTGAAGACCATCCACATCGAAGACGGAGAGACCACCAACATCACATCTGTTGCTAAGTCTGGCGAACAGGTGGAAGTCTTCAACCTCTCAGGCATCAAGGTGGCTGATAGCATCGATGGTCTCCAGCCTGGCATTTATGTCATCAATGGTAAGACTGTGGTTGTGAAATAAGCCTCAAACAACCT
>JBGUGM010000202.1:0-13761 GCA_045111535.1 Bacteroidaceae bacterium | reverse complement strand
GATTTCCAGAGATTGTCGTCAGGCAGTGGTGCTTCGACGACAATTTCTTTTTTGCTGACAGGATGGATGAACTGCATGGAACGGCTCAACAGGGAGATGCTTCCATCGGGGTTGGAGCGTTTGGCACCATACTTGAGGTCGCCCTTGATGGGACAGCCTATCTTTGCCAACTGGCAACGAATCTGGTGGTGGCGTCCTGTCTTCAAATCCACCTCCAGAAGATAATAGTTGTCGGACTTGCCAATCACCTTGTAGTCGAGGATGGCTTTCTTGCTGCGCGGCACCTCGTGGACGTTGGCATACGACTTGTTCTGCTTCTCATTGCGCACAAGCCAATGGGTCAACGTGCCTTCGGAATCAACAGGAGCGTCCTTCACAATCGCCCAGTACTTCTTCTTCACCTCTCCGTTTGCAAACATGGCATTGAGTCGTGACAATGCCTTGGAAGTACGCGCAAACAGGACAAGTCCGAACACAGGACGGTCAAGACGATGAACAACACCAAGGAAGACGTCGCCTGGTTTGGCATACGCTTCCTTGATGTATTGCTTCACTGTTTCACTCAGAGGCTTGTCACCAGTCTTGTCGCCCTGCACAATCTCACCTGTCGTCTTCGAAACAATGATGATGTGATTATCTTCGTAGAGAACTTCCATTACATGTTCATGCCACCGTCAATCTGGATGACCTGACCAGACACGTAGCTGGACATGTCAGATGCGAGGAAGAGACATACGTTGGCGATGTCCTCCACCTGACCACCACGACGGAGTGGAATCTTCTTCATCCAGTCAGCACGGATTTCCTCGGGGAGTTGAGCAGTCATGGCTGTCTCGATGAAGCCAGGAGCCACAGCATTGGCACGTACACCCTTAGGACCGAGTTCCTGAGCGATAGACTTTGCCAAGCCAATCATACCAGCCTTAGAAGCAGAGTAGTTGCACTGACCTGCGTTGCCGTGAACACCTACCACTGAAGACATATTGATGATGGAGCCACCACGCTGACGAAGCATGATAGGAGCACATGCATGGATGAAGTTGAAGGCAGACTTCAGGTTCACGTTGAGCACAGCGTCCCACTGCTGCTCAGACATACGAAGCATCAAACCATCCTTCGTGATACCTGCATTGTTCACCAACACGTCGATAGAGCCGAAGTCCTCGTGAATCTTCTTCACCACAGCCTCTGTCTCAGCAAAGTCAGCAGCGTTGCCTGCGTATGCACGGCAAGTCACGCCCAATGCCTCAATCTCCTTGCGAGTAGCCTCGAGACCTGCAGCCATATCGTCGTTCAACACCAAATCAGTAAATGCGATGTTTGCACCTTCCTGCGCAAACTTCATAGCGACAGCCTTACCGATGCCGCGTGCAGCACCTGTAATCAGGGCTGTCTTACCAGTCAAAAGTCCCATAATTATTGTTTGAATTTAAGTGATATTTAATTGCTCTATTGAAAATCGCCAAGCGCATGGGCTTGTTAATATTTCCCGTACCTTGGGCTTCTGCAGAAATGCTTGAACACCATGCTACGCACATAGGGATATAGTTCTTCAGCATTCTGTGCTGCATATCGACCATAGATATATGGCACCTCACAACCCTTCAGGCAGTAGTGCATGATTTCAGCAGCGAGACGTACATTGCGAATATCAAACAGCCCCTTGTCGACACCCTCGTTCATGATGCGACGGAAGAGATTGATTTCGTTCTAGTCGAATGTCTTGCGCACAGATTCCACCTTCCACACATCACGGAAGAACTCGGCACGCAAGTTACCATTACGATAAACCGCCTCCTTCATCACCTCCAGATGGGCAAAGATGAGTTGCACCAGTTTCTCCTCAGGAGAGATGTTGCGACGAGCCACTTCTTCCATACGCTCATACAGACGTTCCAATTCTGTCTGGATGACCGCGAAATAGATTTCCTCCTTGCTATTAAAATACGTGTAAAGTGTACGGCGACCTCTGTTTGCTGCGACTGCAATATCGTTCATCGACGTGTTTTCGAAACCATTCTTGGCAAACAGTTGACGAGCCACGTCCACCAGAAGTGCCCTTGTCTTCTGAACCGACATAATCCTTGAGTGCTTTAATTTGGGTGCAAAGGTACACAAAAAATCTGAAAGTGCAAAGACTTCTGTGCACAACTTTTCAATTAAAATAAATAATTAGCAAGAAATCAACCAATTATGTAATGCACAAAGATTGTTAAATTATCCAAACAGTTCGCGTAACGCTTCTTCCACTTTCCTCACTGGCACAATTTGTATCTTGAACTTCTTGGGGTCTATGCCATTCTTATTTGCCTTGGGAATGATGATTTTGCGGAAACCCAACTTGTCTGCTTCAGCAATACGCTGGATGATTCGGCTCACAGGACGCACCTCACCACTCAGTCCCACTTCTCCCGTGAAGCAGATGTCCCTAGGAATGCCCGTATCGACATTGCTCGACAATACGGCAGCAATCACACTCAAGTCAATGGCTGGGTCTGTCACCCGAATGCCTCCTGCAATGTTCAGGAACACATCCCGTTGTGGCAACTTGAAGCCCACACGCTTCTCCAACACTGCCAGAAGCATATTCAAGCGTCGCAAGTCAAAGCCCGTGGCAGAGCGTTGTGGGGTGCCGTATGCCGCTGTGCTCACCAATGCCTGTGTCTCAATCAGCAATGGACGTACGCCTTCTATCGAGCATGCCACAGCCACACCACTCAGTTCCTCACCTTCCTTCACATCACTCAACAGCAGTTCCGAAGGATTCTCCACAGGACGCAAGCCATTCTGCACCATCTCATAGATGCCCAACTCCGCAGTAGAGCCAAACCTGTTCTTGATGGCACGTACAATGCGATACATATAATGCTGGTCACCCTCGAACTGCAACACCGTATCCACCATGTGTTCCAATATCTTAGGACCTGCAATCGTTCCTTCCTTGTTGATATGACCAATCACAATGACGGGTGTATTCGATTCCTTCGCAAACTTCAACAACATCGCTGCACACTCCCGAATCTGCGTCACACTGCCAGGTGACGACTCCACAGTTTCCGTTGCCATCGTCTGAATCGAGTCTATCACCACCAAATCTGGCTCCACTGCCTTGATGTGCTCAAACACCACCTCTATCATGGCTTCACACACTACCATGACAGTTGACAGTTGAGAGTTGAGAGTTGAGAGTTGAGAGTTATCTCCTATCCTATCTGCCCTAAGTTTCAACTGCCTTGCACTCTCCTCCCCACTCACATACAGCACCTTCATCCCTTTCAGCCTCATCACCGTCTGGAGAACGAGTGTCGATTTGCCAATGCCAGGCTCACCACCCAACAGCGTCATGCTGCCAGGCACCAATCCTCCACCCAACACTCGATTCAACTCCCCATCCTGCATATTGATGCGTGGCTCATCCTCCGTCTCAATCTTCGACATGGAGATGGGAAGCCCCTTCCCAACCTCCCCCATAGGGGAGGAGTCCCAACTGAACGCTCCCTTCCCCCTTTTGGGGGATAAGAGGGGGGCTTTCCCCACCTTCACCTCCTGAAACGTGTTCCATTCTCCACAAGCAGGGCACTTGCCAATCCACTTCGGACTGTCATAACCGCACGAACTGCAAACGTATGCTATCTTATCTTTCGCCATATTTTTTCATTTTGTCCACAAAGGTAAGAAAAAACTCATGATTCCTATCTCCCGACTCCAAACTTTTTCATATCTTTGCGCCAAATTTTTCATCATTCTGTTCCAAAGATGACTGTACGTCGCATTTTTCACACTCTACTCTTTGCTTGGACTATCACCCCATGCTTCAGCGTAGAAATGGCTGAGCCTGATTCCGTCTGGATTGATTCCATTACGGGCATCTATACTCATATACAACGTCCAGACACACTCACTCCCTACACTTGCGCCCTACATTTCTTTGGCAGGAATAACAATGGTGCCCCCAAACAACCTGGAGTTCAGGCACTCATTGAAGATATCGGCATCAATGCTCTCGTGTTTAGTTGGAATCATTTCGTAACTGACCGCGATTGGGCACGTGTCACGAATGCAACGCTACACGAAAACTTTACAGAAGGATGGGTATGGGACAACGATAGTTTCTCCGGCAACCAGTTTTCTCACCCCTATCATGGCAGCATGTTCTACAATGCAGCCCGTGAACATGGACTCTCTTATGGTGTGTCCCTCCTCTATCCCGTCGTAGGATCCCTCACGTGGGAACTCTTCTGCGAAACCAACCAACCTGCCATCAACGATCTCCTTTCCACAGGTATCGGTGGTGCAGCCATCGGTGAAGTAACCCATCGTGTATCTGACATTTTCTTCGACAACACCAAACGAGGTCCCCAACGTGTTGTCCGTGAAATCATCGGAACCTTTCTCAATCCTGTGCGTGGACTTCACCGCATCATGTCAGGTGAGATGTTCCGCGTCAACCGCTTCCATGCCGGCAAAAAAGAAGAACCCATGCCCTACTCCTTCCTCGTAGGCACAGGTAATCGCTATATATATGACCGTGCTCCCATCCATCCACGAACAGGGGCACGTTATTACGAAAACATTCCCTTTCTCGATTTTCGTTTCACCTATGGCGACCACTTCAATCACCTTGACGAGGGAAAGAGCCCACGTGCCTATGATTACTTCTCCTTATACACCCTCGTCAATTTCGCTCCAGACCAACCAACTGTGGGCGAACTTGACATTCGTGGACGCATCGGTTCCCGTCAATACCAATTGCCTCACCAGTGGAAACTTGACCTCGGTTTCTATCAGAACATCAAATTAATCGACCATTTCAGCCAAGATGAGGAAGAAGCCCCAGGAAACCTCGCCTTGATATCTGAAGCAGCCAGTTTCGGTGCTGGTCTCTATTTCGAACGGCAAAGTCAGGCTACCACGATCACTCACGACTGGATGCTATCTGCTGTTCCCCTTGGAGGTAGCGCAGCAGACTACTACCCGTTTCGTCGTTACAACTTTGGCACAGGCGCTTCTATTCGTTACCGTTTTCAGTTTGCCCTCAATCGCCGTTTCTCTGTAGGCAACGACTTCTATTTCATGCGCCTTTTCATTTTGAGAGGCTACACACCAGAAGAACTCGGCATCTACACAGACGACCAGAGTCAATACCAGAAAAAGATGGAAGACGGTATCAATGCATGGGGTGACAAGGGTGAACAAAGCATTCTCCAGAATCGTCTCTATCTCAATGTTCATCTTTACCGTAATTTTCACCTCAACATCCATCACGAATTCAATCTCCGTCATGGAAACTATCGCTACTATCCCTCCATCACCAGCAAGAGCCACGAATGGAAGATTGGAATCAATTATGCATTGTAGAAGAAAAGGCTACAATCATCAGAACGGATAGCCGACTGCAAAGTGGATGGTTTGAGCGTCCTTGAACTTTGGTATATTGTAGTACCCTGATTTACCAGTGTCGTAAGGCAAATGAAGACCAATGCCGAGGTCAAGTCGGAGGATGAGGAAATCAAGGTCATAGCGGAGTCCGAATCCTGTGCCGACAGCAAGCGTGTTGAAAAATCCTCCATCCCCTATCTTTCCACCCACCTGATAGGAGTCTTCACGCATGAGCCACACGTTTCCCGCATCGACGAAGAGAGCGCCTTGGAAGGCATTGATGATGGGGAAACGGTATTCGGCATTCATCTCAAGTTTGATGTCACCCGTCTGAGCCAAATAGAGATCCAAATAGTCATCGTGGAAACGTCCTGGACCTATACTACGGATGGGGAAGGCACGTACGCTGTTAGCACCACCTACATAGAAGAGTTCGTTGTAGGGCGCATAGTCAGAATTGCCGTATGACCAAATGGCACCCAGTTGCACACGGGTGGCGATGGAGGTCTTCTCTGTAATGTGGAAGATGTTCTTGAGCTGGAAGTTGAATTTGAGGAACTGGGAATAAGGAGTGGAAAGCAGCATTTTTTCCTTCTGGTAATAGTCGAATCCCAGCATCGCATTGATGAGGTTGAGACCGTTGGCAGATTGCTTCACCGTTCCCTCGAAGTGCATCGTGTGACGAATGCGATTGTTCCACGTGTTGTCATAAATGATGGTGTACTGCTGTGCGGGGACGAAGACATCCTGCAGAGACATGTAGAGGGCTTGATTGTAATAGAAGATGGAATCAAACCTTTCTGTGGTGTTCTGCATCTTGTTGTAGGTAACCGTGAGAGGGGTGAGCCGATGGCTCCACGAACGGGATGTCTGGAAGTCGTAGGAAGCCTCGATGGAGGAGGACATCAGACGATAGAAATAGGCTCGTTTGCGCTGCTCTATGGTGAATTTGAATTGCGTGGCGGTGGGGTATCTGTAAAAGCGCTTATTAAGCCAAGGGAAGGCAATCCAGGGATAGGACAGGGATACGTCCAGCGCTGCCAGATAGGAGTTGATGCGTTCATCCTCGCCATACATCTTGCGTGTTGTCCATTCGTAACTGCCTCGAAGTCCCACCGAGAAGGTCTCGCCATGGCGGAAAGCGTTTCGCTTGGAAATGGTGATACCTCCAGCAGGACCAATCTGTGAGTTGGACTTATAGGTGAAACTGAAGTCTGTCTCGGCATTGATGAGTTGGTCCATCGTCAAATCGAGACGGGTGTCAATGGTGTCATTGACACCTGAAGTGTCGCGAGGAGTAAAGGTGAACCTGACATTTGAAAAGATGTCCATGCGATGAAGGTTGGACAATGTCTGGTCGACACGAGACTGGTTGAACATCTGTCTGGGATGGAACTTGAAGTTCTTCATCATCACTCGTTCGGCGACAGGAATGCGGTCACCTTGATAGGCAATCTTCAGCCGACGTCGTTGAATGGAGTCATCAAACACATTGATAGACCTGTCTCTGCGATGTCGTTGGTTGGCTGTACTAGTGCGGCTCTGACGGATATAGACGCTTGTGTTACCGAAATAGAACTGACGATGTGCCACATCGGGCATATTCATGTCGGGCACCACGAGCAACTTCACACGATAGGGAATATTGGTAGAATCGGCAAAGTAGTTGATGTAATCAGGACGGTAGTAATACAAGCCATTATCACGGAAAGCATTCACGATGCGGTCTTTCTCGTTAGTGAGGTTCAGTGTGGAAAATTGATCACCCCGATGAAGGTATGCCTCCTTTTCTGTGGCACGAAGGATGCTGTCCTGAATGCTGTCGCGGAAGGCATATCGAATGCTGTCATAGAGGTAAGGCTCACCCAGATGGATGTCGTAGGCGATGCGTTGCGTACGAGGTTTACGCATGTCAATGAGACTGTAATCAACATCACCACGGAAGTATCCGTAGTTTTGCAAGATGTTCGTTGCCACCTTGGTACGCGTTTCAGGCGACACGCTGGAGATGGTGACGGGGGTGCCAGCAAAGGAGTTGAACATCCATTTGTTGAATCCCTTGCGAGGCTTATCAACATAGGCATTGTAAATCCAGAGACCCACCTGGAGGGGGCTTCGTTTGGACGAACTGCCCAAGATAGAGCCATTGGGCTTGTAAGCCAACGCTGCCTTCACTTCCGTCACAGCCAAGTCTTCCGCTGTCGTTCCCTTCTGGTCATGCACCTTCATCTTCTTCACACCCGCGTAGAGCGTTTCTCCTTCTGGCAGATGGGAAGTGGTGGAACATGCCACGATCATGCTCACCATATATATATATAATATGTATCGTAACGCCTTCATGTGTCTATTCTTTAGTTTGCTCAGAGTTCGTATTTTCCTCCTCTTGCACTTCCTCCTTCTTGTGCCGTTTCCAGAAGATGAGTTCGGAGAGTTTGTCCACTTTCTTGCGAAGCACCACACCGAAACCATTTCTGTCCAACTCGCCTTCAATCAAACTGGAGTAGTCTTTCTCGTGGAAGAGACGGATGTATTGCGTGCCACCATTGTCGAGTCGCCACTCCAACGACACGTTATCAATGTATGCACCTGACTCACGACGAGTCGTGCTGTTATCTGAACTTACCTTACCACCAATGATCACCTTCAGACGGTCGGAGAAGAACTTGCGGGAGAATTGGAAGGAATAATCCGTTCTCCTCGAGCCATCTTCACGAACAGTCTGTCCCACCCCGACACTCACATCAACCATTGTGGAGAGGGCATTGCCTGCAATCTTGTTGATTTCTTCCTCCAAGAAACCACTCAGCGCATTACCTGCAGCAAGTCCCTTACCGTTGGAATTGGACAAATACATACCTGTTGCCAACATGCCCACAGCCAGTTTGTTGCGGTCTTCAGCAGAACTGGCAGCAAGTTCGTTCTGCACAGACTGATCTTCTGGTGCATCGATGATGAATTCCAAGCCCATATCCTGCAGCGTATTGGAGATTTTCAGACCCACATCGAATGACACCGTTCGGGAAGCACCGCCCTCACTTGAAACGGGAGCCTTCATGCGTTCTGTGGCAGTGATATTGAGCAGTGGATTACCTGGCTTACCTGCAAACTCGATGTAGGAACCAGGATGGATGGAGAAGGTCTTGAGCGGAATGACAGGAAGGGTGTATTTCATCTCACCCTCGTTGATTGTGTAGCGTCCTTGCATGTTGAACACACCTTCGGGCGTGTAAGACATCGTGATGTTACCACCACCCTGCACATTGACATAGCTCTGCTTGTCTGCAGAGAACTCACCACGCAGTTTGGCTCCATCCTCGATACTGAGCACCAAGTTCATATCGATACCCATATACGTCTTCTTCGGGATGGACTCCTTGGGAGGTGGTGGGGCATCGAAATCGACAAAGGTAACGATGTCTTCGAGTCGGTCAGTTTGGTAGAGTGCCGTCTCGGACATGATGTAGGTGATGTTGGTAGTGGGCAACACACGCACAAGACCACGCACAGTCAAGTCTTTCGTTGAGCCAATCACACGAGTGAAGAAATCGCCATACATTTCACCATAAAGCAAGGAGTTTCTGGTAGGCTCTGCATCAATGAGTTTGAAGTCTCGTCCATTAAGAGAGAGTGACATGAAGATTTCGTCGAAGTTGGCGAAGTCCACATAGCCATTCAGCGTGAGCGGATTGTTGACATCAGCACCATAGAACTTGAAGGTGTCGAAATCCACACGGCTATTATTGAAGACGATGCTGTCGTTTGCCAAAGCAAGGTCTATATTATACGGCACAGAAAGGAGGTGTACATCCTTCGGCAACAAAGCCCCATTGAAGAGGAGGGCACTCATAGGACCCGTAATCTTCATACCACCCGCCATGGCACCCTTGAAGCCCATGATCTGATTTGGCACGAAGGGTGAAAACATATCCATCGGCACATCCAAGAAGGCAAGGTTAGCATCCAATGCTCCCTCTCCTTCGGCATCATACGTACCGCCCAACTGCAAGACATCCCTTTCGTTGTAGGCAACTGTCGCATCAATCACATGCTGAGTATCACCCTTTGGCATATACGTGAAGCGCGAACCCACATTACCCATCGTCATCTCATTGTAGGCAAAGTTTTCGGCATTCATCACACCCTCCACCATGAAATTATCACCTTGGTCAATGTAGGTGGCATCAAAGTTCAGCACACCACTCATGGCAGGCATACCAGGCACAGGCAGCACTTTCAGTATCTCACCGATATTGAGGTCATTGGCAATCACGTTGGCAATCTGTTTGCCAATGTCACTTTCATCTGCATAGATTGCCACATAACTGCTATCCGAGAGGCTTGTCAATCGCACATCCGCCATGATGGGACGGTTCGGGCGGGTGGTGATATAGTTGTCGCTATTGATTTTGAATTCCCGATAAGCGATGGTGGGTGTCTGTGGATAAAGGCTATAATTGACACATGAGTCATTCGCCAATCCTTTCACACCCAAGTCTATACCCTTGCGGTCTTTCTTGTCGAAGAACGTCAAATGGGCATCCACTTCATTGGCTTTCAGGTAACCGTCCAGATAGGCACGGAAAGCAGGTATCTTAGGTTGGTCGCCACATTTCACACCCACATGGTAGTCGAACTTCGTGGAGTCTTGTGCCAATTCAAAGAAAGCGGTGTCCACCCTCACGCTGTCTTTCTTGAAGGCATACACATGTCCATTGCCCCTCAACCCACTGAGCGGCGATGACTGGATATCTGCCGAGAACTCGTTAAAACGGATGCCATACACCTCCAAAATGTCTGACAAGGGGTTATCATCTTTTGCTGTCACATGCAGGGTCAGGTCTGGCAGGTAAGATTTGAGCACATCCAAATCCACCTCACGCGCCTTGAACTGCTTCACAGCCTCCTTCTGCAACTTCTCCACCTTCGGCAACAGATTGAACAGGTTGTTGGGTGTGAAGAAGGTGAGGTCAAGGTCACCTGTCCGCACAATAGCAGAAGTCGTGTCCTTCAAAGCCTCCGCAAAGAGATAGAACGCATCCGTGTTGATGCTGTCATTACCCATCTTCAGTTTCAGCACATCCACATGCGAATCCACACGGAAGAGTTTGTCCATATTGTAAGAGAACTGCATGGTACCCGTAGCGCTGGTTGTCAAGACATCTTCGCTAAATCCCATGCTCTGCACATCCGCATACGGCAAGTTCAAGTCCAGCACACCCTCAATCAAATTCCGTTTCAACGTACCGTCAAACGTGAGGTCTGTCTGTACCTGCTCATTGTCTACTGTCAAAGCCAACTGCAATTGGCTACCCTTCAACGTGGCATCAGCATCCACATTGCTGAGGTTCACCTTGCCCATATAGCCATTCGTCAGGTGGGCTGTAGCATCCAAAGTCGTAGAAGGTGAGAGGAAATCAAAGCCACGTCCATTGGCTTTCACCCTACCCGACAATACCGTACGCTCATCCATTGCCACGTAGTTGTTCACCACCAGATTGGAGAATGTCACATCTGCCCTGTAAGCATCAGATGCCATCACATAACCTCCATCCAAATCGATAGCAGCACCATTCGCATCCTTCGCTTTCAATTTCGTCTGCAAGGAAAGGTCATTCGCCACATCCCAAAGGGTGGCACTACCATCCACTATAGCTTTTCCAGGTACTTTCAGATGCAGTTGAGGCACATCGAGCGTCTGAAGATTGCCCTCAGCCTGCAACTGCAATTCGAGGGGACGCACAGGCAATTCCCTGTTCAGCATCGTGCAAACATCCTTCGTGTCCGCACCACCCATCTTCGTGAAATAGATGACATCTCCCTTCCCTATCTGCCCCTCGCTCACCAAGGAGAACACACCTGGGTTCTCTTCGTCGAAGGCATTCATGTCCATACGATAGGCAAGGGACAGATCACTATCCTCTGTCTTCATGTGAAGTTTCGGCACTCTCAGCGTAAGCGAATCCATCTCCACCCTACCCTGCATCTCCGTTATCGTCAATCCCGACTGTTCTTTGGTCGCCAACTGACGCAGGTTCATCGAGAAGTCATCCCCCACATACGAAAGTGAATCAAGCCGCAAAGTGACATCCTCAAAGAGAAGATTCGTGGGATCAAGCACCTTGTCTGTTGTCTTTTGTCCGTTGTCCTTTGTCTTTTGTCCATTCTCCTTATACCCCACTTTCGAGCCCAACATCTCCAATTCATCCACTCGATATGCTCCCTCCTTCAAGTCGATGAAGGCTTTTGTCTGCATCTCACCGATGTCTGCCGTCACCCACGTGTCGTCCGCATTAGGGGTCAGCAGCACAGCCAACTTCACCCGTTGCAGATTCAAATCATCCAGTTGTATGCGCCAATCTGTCGTTGTCGTGTCCTCTGGTACAGAGTCATTCAACAGCACCTGCAAGTCAGCATCTCTCAGCAGTGCCTTGTTAATCACAGCATTTCCCTTTTTGATGTCTGTGCTGTGACTATCAAGACTCAATTCTTCCAAGTTTCCCTTGATGACTGCTTCTGCAATCAGTCCCTTCGTGTTCAGTTTCGCATCATACAGATGGATGCCATCCACCTCTGCCTGCAACTCCAGCAATGGCAACGGCTTCACGCTGATGTCCAATTCTCGGGCATCCAGCACGGTGTCACCCTCATGAATCGCGAGGATGCCCCCCATCGAGAGGTCAAGCGGGAACTTCAGACAGACACTCTCCACCGTCACGTCCATGCCCATCTCCTCACTCAGCACTTCTGCAGCCTTGTCAACAGCAAATTTCTGTACTGGAGGGCAATAAATCAGTACGAAAAGTAACAGCAATAAGAAGATTGGAGTTAGCGCAATTCCCAAAAGGACGCGCCAACTCCAACCTAAAAGCGTATACTTTCCGTATTTTTTCACATTACAAGTTTGGATTGATCTTGCTCCACTCTGACACTGGAGGAACGATGTTCAGCGTTACCAGTTCGTCACGCATCTTGCAGAGGTGTTCGTAAGAAGCATCCAACTTTGCCATCTCCTCAGCAGTACCAGTTGGCATCTTGTAGGTGCAACCGTTCGTGTCGAGCGTAGTGTCCATCGCCATCATGATGTGGTTGTACTTCTCGTTGTTCACGTATGTACCAGCAGGCCAACGGAACTTCTCGCCACCCATCACCGAGCGAATCATCTCCACAGAGCAGAAAGCAGGGCTTTGCCATGAAGAACGTCCACGAAGTTCAATAATCTTCGCGCCACCCTTCGTCACGTCCACCTTCAGCTGCTCCCACTCCTCCTGCGTGCAGGCAGAAGTGCCGATGAGGTCGTTGAGAGGCTTGCCAGCCACCTTCACAGCGCTGCCAAACACAGCCATCTGCTCACCGTGGCCGCCGTAAGTGGCACAGCCGGTCACCTCATACTGCTTCACGCCGAACTTCTTGGCCAATGCCGACTGCAGACGGGTGGAGTCGAGAGCTGCAAGAGTAGTCACCTGACCTGGCTTCAAGCCAGAGTAGAGCAGCGTCACCAGACCCGTCAAATCGGCGGGATTGAAGATGACCGTCACGTGCTTCACATCGGGACAGTAGGTCTTGATGTTCTTGCCCAATTCTTCAGCAATCTTGCAGTTGCCGGCGAGGAGATCCTCACGGGTCATGCCAGCCTTACGGGGAGCACCACCCGAAGAGATGATGTACTTGGCATCCTTGAAGGCCTCAGCCACATCTGTGGTAGCCGTCAAGTTCACGCCATCATAACCGCAATGGAACATCTCCTCCATCACGCCCTCCATACCAGGAGCATACACATCATACAGACACACATTAGGTGTCAACTTCATCGTGAGAGCCAACTGCACCATCGTAGAACCGATAGCACCACCAGCACCGACAATCACAAGTTTGTCATTCGTTAAAAATCCCATAATACTATTGTTTATTTAAGTGTTACACATTATAATTTGCAAAGATACTTCTTTTTCCAATAACACACAACAAAACTCTACTTTTTTTCTCAAAAAAAGCGAAACCTCATATTTTAACAAGAAATTCGCCATGTGTTAAATACAAAGATGCTTGCATAGGAACTAATACCCCAAGAACTCTTTCAGTCCTTCAGCATTCTCGAGGTCTTCCCTGCTTACGTAGAAAGGACCAGGGGGAACAAGTTCAAGGTATTTGTCAAGAAATTCTTCCCAAGGCAGTTTGAAATAAGCCTGGGGAATGTAGAAGGTTCTGGAACCTCCTGCAGAACGGTTACCTGCCTGAACATGAGCCGAATAGCCTCCCAACTCATGCTTCTGAATCTTATAAGTCTCCAGATACCAATCACCACTACATCTACGCGTTGCGGGCACGTCGAAAGTTTCCTTCACGGGATTATAGCCTTCAACTGACCAATCGTGCACATCTATG
>JBGUGM010000201.1:0-1793 GCA_045111535.1 Bacteroidaceae bacterium | reverse complement strand
ATGCTGTCCTCCAACTCCGGGAAAGCATATCGGATGCTGTCAAACAGATAAGGTTGCCCTAATTTCACGTCGTAAGCAATCTTTTGCTTCTTCGGATTTTTCTGTTCAACAATTTCGTACCCGACCTTTCCTCTGAAATAACCGTAATTCTGCAAGAGATTGGTAGCAACTTTCACACGCGTGTCTGGCGACACATGTGTCATAGTCACGGGCTGTGCTGCAAACGAATTAAACATCCACTTGTTAAATCCCACTCGCGGCTGGTTCACATATGCGTTGTAGACCCACAAACCTACTTGCAAGGGAGAACGAGTAAATGAACTGCCCATGAAAGATCCATTAGGTGCATAGTCAAGCGCGGCTTGCACTTCCAACAAAGCATTCTCTTCCTCTGTTGTACCCAATTTGTCATGCACCTTCACCTTGTCTATACCCGTATAAAGCACTTCACCCTCAGGCAAGTTGGAAGTGGTGGAGCATGCGACCTGCACAAGTGCCGCTATTATATATAATATGTATTGTAAATGCTTCTTCATTGCTGCGTAACATTCCGGTCTGTAGTTTTTCCTTCGCGGTTTTCCTCCTTTTCTCCACTTTCGGGTGCCTGTTCCCTTCTTCTCATCGGAGGCACTTCTTCCTTCTTCTTATGCCAGATAAACAGATTGGAGAACTTATCCATTTTCTTGCGCAACAGCACACCCGCACCATTCTTGTCCAACTCACCTTCAATCAAGTTGGAATAGTCTTTCTCATGGAAAAGACGCACATACTGCGTGCCGCCATTGTCAAGTCTCCACTCCAACGAAACGTCATCGATGTAAGCACCCGATTCGTTATACTGCTCACTACCGCCATCAGAACTCACCTTGCCTCCAATCACCACATTGAGGCGGTCCGAGAAGAAGCGGCGTGAGAATTTGAACGAATAATCTGTTCGGGTTGTTCCGTCATCACGCGTGGTCTGTTCCATGCCCACATTCACATCCACCATCGTGGACATAGCCTTACCTGCGATGTTATTAATTTCATTCTGCAAGAAACTGTTCAACGCATTGCCAGCTGTGAATCCTTTCTTGTTTGAGCCAGAAAGGTACATGCCTGTGGCAAGCATACCTACAGCCAACTTGTTCTTTTCCTCTGCCGAGCAAGCAGCCAGCTCGTTCTGAACAGAAATATCTTCAGGCGCATCAATGATGAACTCCAGCCCCATGTTAGACAACGTGTTAGAAATCTTCAGACCTGCATCGAAAGCCACACTGCGACTAGTTCCATCTGCAGCTCCTACGGTAGCCTTCACTCGTTCCGTAGCTGTTATATTGAGCACAGGATTAGCGGGCTCACCTGCAAACTCCACGTATGAACCATTATGGATGGTAAAGGTCTTCAGCGGAATAACGGGGAGAGTGTACTTCATCTCACCCTCATTGATGGTATAGCGTCCCTGCATGTTCAGTACACCCTCAGGCGTGTAAGTCATAGTGACAGAACCACCACCTTGCACCTTTACGTAACTCTCATGATCAGCAGAGAGATCGGCATTCAGTTTGGCGCCATCCTCAATGCTGAGCGTGAGGTTCATATCCATGCCCATAAAGGTCTTTTTCACCATCTCGTCACGCGGTGGAGGAGGAGCGTTGAAATCAATAAATGTCACGATGTCTTCCAGTCGGTCTGTTTGATAAAGTGGCGTATCTGTCAGCACATATGTGATGTTGGTCGTAGGTAACACACGCACCATGCCACGCACCGTCATGTCTTGCGTAGAACCCAGCACACGCACAAAGAAGTCGCCA
>JBGUGM010000200.1:0-1746 GCA_045111535.1 Bacteroidaceae bacterium | reverse complement strand
ATGATGAAGCCAACGATGATGATTACAAATCCCACCAGCAGTAGGATGTAGTTGATTTTTGTAAATGCAAAATTCTTCATATATTTATATATAATACAAGTCGTTACTGCTCATCTTCAAGTACTTGTTGAGTGAGAAGAGTGTGCAGAGATAAGTGATGATGATGCCAAACAAGAATACGGCTGCCGACACGATGATGATGACTTTGAAGTCGATCACCGCATCAATCTGCGGTTCAAAGTTATGCAACCAGTAAAGTCCTCCGATGAGCAAGGCATCAGCAAGGATGGCAGAGGCGATGCCCAAGGTGAAACTCTGGGTTAGGAAAGGTCTGCGAATGAAGTTCCAACTGGCTCCCACCATTTTCATCGTGTTGATGATAAACCGCTTGGAGAAGATGGTCAGACGCACCGTGTTGTTGATGAGTGCAAACGAGATGTAGGTGAACAATGCGGCAATGATGAGCAGGATGATGCTCACCTTGCGAATGTTGTCATTCACCGACTTGATGAGGTCTTTCGAGTAGATGACATCCACCACGTCAGGGTTCCCTTTTAGCCTCTTCACGGCAGCACTGATGCTGTCGGGATGGGCATGCTCGGCATTGATTTTGATCTCGAATGATGCCGTGTAGGGATTCATCCCGATGAATTCAGTGGGGTCAATGCCTTGCGCCATGATTTCCTCCTTCAGTGCTTGTTCCTTCGAAATATACTCCACGCTCTTGGCATACGGAGCCGCTTTGAGCATCTTTTCCATACTCTTGATTTGGAGACTGTCCATCTCATCGCTAATCAACACACTGACATTGATATTTTCCTTCACGTAGGTGGACAGGTTTTGTGCTGTGAGTACAAAGAGCACGATGGTGCCCAACAGTACCAACACCAACGTGGTGCTGATGGCTGCCGTCAAGAACTGGGTGCTCAGAAACGTATGTCTTTTCTTGCTCATCTTGTTATGTACAATTTGCCATGCGGCATGTTTTTATATAACCTCCTGACCCTGTAGGGTTGCAGAACTGGATTCTATTATTTTTACTGTCACGAAATCGCCGATATGGTGGTTACCACGGTCAAATACCACCACCTTATTTTGTGGAGTGCGTCCGAAGAACTGCTCCTTGCTGCGTTTCGACACACCTTCCACTAGCACCTCGAACGTTTTGCCCACATCCTTCCTGTAACTCTCTGCTGAGAGTTCGTTCTGCAAGGCAATCATCTCGTTAAGACGACGAATCTTGGTCTCTTCAGACACATCATCTGGCAGATGTTTCGAAGCGTATGTGCCTGGTCGTTCCGAATATTTGAACATGAATGCTGAGTCGTACTCACATTCACGCATCAACGACAGCGACAACTGATGATCCTCCTCTGTCTCCGAATGATACCCCACAAAGATGTCGGTGGTCAATCCACAATCAGGGAGAATGCAACGAATGGCTGCCACACGGTCAAGATACCAGTCACGGGTGTATTTCCTGTTCATCAGTTTCAGAATGCGGTCACTCCCGCTCTGCACAGGAAGGTGGATGTGTCGGCAGATATTCTTGTGCGCAGCAATCACTTCCAATGTCTCATCACTCATGTCCTTTGGATGCGAAGTGGTGAAACGGATGCGCATCCCAGGAACCGCCTCAGCCACGATAGCAAGAAGTTGTGGGAATCCCACCTCGCCACACTGGTAACTGTTCACATTCTGTCCCAACAGCGTCACCTCTTTATATCCCTTTCCCTCCAAATCCTT
>JBGUGM010000199.1:0-15136 GCA_045111535.1 Bacteroidaceae bacterium | reverse complement strand
GACAGGCGACATCAATCCCCGAAAGGTTGCCAATGACATCCGCATGACCATCGTGGAGGATGACATGGTGACGGAACAGGGGCAGGAGTTGGAAGACCCGAACGCATGGATGCCGAAGGATTGGAACCTGTTGGAAGAAGAATTGGAGGAGTTGGGAAATGGCTACTAACTTTCTGCATATCAAGCACCCCGACGTGGAAAAAGCGCAGAATGATGTAGATTATCTCTATCAGATTATCAAGGTCATCAACGGCATTTTCCCAGAGGGGTACATCGAACTACAAGACCTGTGTTACCACCTGTACGGAGCCCGCACAACGTCGATTTTGGAGAAACTGAAGGGTGCGAGGGTGGATGTCACCGCGTCCATTAAGATAAGTTGGGAGGCAGAAGGTGCGGCAGAACTGCTCCACAGGGTGTTCTTCCCCTTAGCCTTTATTGCCAAGGCAAGTGAGAACCTTTCCATCGCCAAATACGGTAAAGCATACACACGCTTTATTCAACATCAAGAGGAGGTCGAGTGACCCCCTCTTGGTGTATATAGGTAAAAAAGGTAATTTTAGTAAATGGTAATTTTAGTCATTTTCACCCTTTTAGCGCTTGAGGTACTTCTTTCCATTCTTGATGACGATGCCCTGATAGTCATCATCCACCTGTTGACCTGCCGTGTTGTAGAGGGCATCATTCTCGTTCTGAGGGGTCACGCTGATGTCTTCCACTGCGTCGGGCTCTTCATTCAGATAATCTTCCCAGCCGGGGAAGTCGGTGGTCATCTGAGCCTTGATCATGTCAGGGGTCATGCTGCTGTTTTGGATGAGCAGACGTGCAAAGTCGAAAGGTGCATCGTTGTCGTTCCAATCCCATGCCTGATTGCCACCGAGGCACACGTACTTGAGGTTTGCACCGCCGGTGAAGAGTCCCTTCTGGGTTTTTGTCACACCATCGTTGTTCCACTCGTTCTTCAGCACACCGTCGAAGAAGACCTTGGCATTCTCATCTTCGAAGACAGCAGTGTAGTAGTGCCATTTGTGGTCTGCCAGCCAGTCGGTGTCGCCATTATAGTAGGTGTTCTCGCCAGCCACGTTCTGTTCATCGGTGTAGTCAGACCAGCCACTGCAGCTCACCTGCAACCCGCCACGATACTGGCATGCCATCATGGGCCAGGTGTTTCCATAACTGGAAGGTGCAGCGGTGTAGGCTGTAAAGAGCGGTGTCATCAAATAATTTGAGGAGACAGCATCTTCCTGGGCACGCACCCAGAAGGCAATGGTCAGGGCTTGTGACTTTTCCGAGTGTGCCAGCACATCTTCTGGCAGCAGGCAGTAACTTGTGCGCATGGCTGTGCCATCGTTCTGGAAGAATTCGCTGAAAGGTGCGCCCTCTTCGTCTGTAGCGGCAAACTTACCATTACCGACCGCTTTTTCTCCGTTCCACGTCGTGCGTATACCTGTCTCTTCGTCCTCGTAGGTGGCGAAACGTGTGGTGTAGGTGTAGGGCTTGGGCTTGACGCCATTGAGTTCGTCTGCGGTCATCCCTTCATAAAACTCGAAGCCGCCAAAACCAATCTGCGCGTCTTTCTGGAAGAGCCAATAGGTCTCGCCTTCCTGTGCGTCAAAGGACAACCAGCCCCAGAATGCTTCACCATTACCAATGACGTACTGGTAGTCCTCTCCCATTGCTTCATTCATGGCCTCCACTTCGTCGTAGGCGAGCAGTTTCTTATTGCCTTCACCGTCGTTCACTCCGTCAATGTAGCCTGATGCCAGCACCCGTTCGGCTTTCATCGTCGAGGTGTTCACTACATAAGTGTCATGAACACCTTTGTCTAAAGCAACCTTCACCTTAAAGGCACCCGTGGCAGTAGCTTTCAACGTGTAATACAAACCTGACATTGGAATGCCCCAAGAGCCATCTGGTTTATAATAAAAATAATCGGTTGAATAACTGTTCTCTATCAGTTCTCCGTCCTTGCTGTTCTGGACACAAAGCATTCGCACATAAGGTATGCCCGTGCCAGTGACATAAGAGAAATCAATGTCCGATTGGGTCTTGATTCCCCAGTTGATGTCGTTCCAAGCATCAACTTGTGCCACCTCATAGGTGTTCTCTGTACCCTCAAGGCATGCGCCAGGGACGATTTGCAACGCATCACCACCAATTTCCGTGTTTGGGGCTGGCGTTGTTCCACCTACGGCAGTGCAAGTGGCTTGACCTTTTGTGATGGTGATGACCGACCTGCCATTTGATGCGTTGTTGGCAACACCGCCATCTTCTCCTGCGACAGCGGCGAACTCAGGTGCCAACTTGCCATCGACGACAGCATCGTAAACATCCTGAGCATTCATGTTCATGGCCACTAATGCCATGCTGATGAGCGTAAAGATTTTCTTCATAATTGATTTGATTTAAGTTAATACTATAGTTATTTATATGTGTAAAAATGATGTCACTATCCGAAGAGGAGATGAGTTACAGCCCTTCCTCCCATGCAGCAGTTCTGTACACCTTCCCCAACTGATATATCAGCGTTTCCTCTGGTGCCAGGCTGTTGATAACATATTTGAATTTCTTTTTCTCGAGTTCCACAGGACCTTCCTCGGTTTCCGCCTTCGCCAAGGTCACCCGAACGACAAAGTCCTCTTTGTTGTCCAGTTTCCATGTGCCTTCCAAGACCACCTTCTGTCCTTGGGTATTCTCTGCGTAGCACACATAGTCACCATTGCCGTAGAAGGACTCGGTGCCTTGGGGATACTCTGACTGATAGGGCGATCCTTCTTCGCTGTAACTCCACGTACCGATGAGAAACAAATCCCACGTGGCTTCCTTGGCGACAGAATTTTGAGGTTCTTTATACACTTTGTTCTTCGACCCTCCCCAGCAACCTGCCAGAAGCAGTGCCAGCATTGACATGAATAGATACTTTTTCATCTTATCGGTTGCGTTTACGTTTATATTCATTGATTTTCTGCTCTAATATGTTGATGACTCCCAGATCGACATATTCGCCCACATTCACCCCTTGTGACTCTGCCATCCGTATGGCGGATTTTGCCTCAGCCAATGCCGCCTCAGCCTGTCGCAGTCCTTCATCGGATTGGATTTGCAATTTTCTGGGATCGAAATCGTCTGGCACTTCCCCATAGCCCCCTGCCTCTATGTAGTCTTCCTCATCTTCTGCATCTCTCGATTTTCCCCCTGCATTGGCTTGGGTCTTCTTCTCCTGCTCTTTCTTTGCCAACCATTCTTTCTGCTTGTCAATGGAGGGTTTGTCGCGTCCCAGGAAACCTCCCGACGCCTTGTCGCGCCACACATAGCAGCCACGCTCCTCGTCCCACACTTTCTCCACCCAGTCCTTGGGTGCCTTGGGGTCGTCGGGGTTGTTGTTCTGCCCCGTGTAATATACTTCCTTGTCCATGTCCTTCATCGGCCTCATGTTCTCATCCAGACAAATGTAACTGCCCATGCCGTTCCTCCACACAAATGCACCCCTGTCTTTGTCGTACTCCTTGTGCACCCCCGGTGCATTCGTGTTCACAAAAACGGTGCGATGCGCTGCCTTTTCTTTTTCTATCAGTTGTTGCTGGGCTTTCTTACTGATGCCGCCGCCCCATGTTTGTGCTTGAGCAGGTAGGATAATCACCAACATGCCCATAGCACATACTATTTTTGCTAAGGTAAAGATTTTCTTCATAATTATGTTAGGTTTAAGTTAATAAAATAGTTGTCTATCTGTGATGTGTTGTGGTCATCAAAGTATTTCGGGGGCAAATATAAGCATAAAAAAGAGAAACATCTCTCTCAAATTCACAGAATTTATTCTCAAATTCACAGAAAATGCAAAAAAGTGGCTGCTCAAGGGGGAAAAAGGGGTAAAAAAGGTAATTTTAGTAAATGGTAAATTTAGTGAATTATCAATTATTATTTCGTACCGTTGAACTTCGTTCGAAGGTAGGATGCACCTCAACAATAAAAATAAAAGCGCTTTTATTTTGTATTGTGTTCGGTTTTCACTACCTTTGCAGCGCAATTTGACCAAAACCCAATTTTTACCAACCAAAATACAACACCTGAATCGGAACAATGAGCAAGGAGGATAGTGCCATCAAGGAACTGCTTGACTCGATGACTCCCATCACACTGGAGGAAATGTCGGACATCCGTCTGATGAATCGCCTCGACACCAAATATGTGGCGTCGAAGGCGCAACTGGTGCAGTTGCTCGGACTGGTGCAGGACAAGTATTATGTGCAGGAGACGCTGGAGAGGCGCATCATCCCCTACCTGACGACGTATTACGACACGGAGGATCACCTGATGTACATCATGCACCACAACAAGCGGGCACGACGCATGAAGGTGAGGGTGAGGACGTATGTGGCGAGCCACCTGACATTTCTGGAGGTGAAGAACAAGAACAACCATGCGCGCACGAAGAAGAAAAGGATTGAGGTGCCGAGCCAGGATGATTTCCGGGGCACGGAGGGGGCACACGAACTGGTGCAAAGGAAGACGGGACTTGACCTCGACAGGCTGAACGCGGTGGTGAGGAACCAGTTTGAGCGGGTGACGTTGGTGAACAAGGGAAAGACGGAGCGCCTGACGATTGACTTCAACATCGGGTTCCACAACTTCGAGACGGGACATGACCACGGGACTGACCAACTGGTCATCATCGAACTGAAACGTGACGGTAACGTGTTCTCGCCGGTGTGCAACCTGCTGCGCGACATCCACGTGCACCCCACAGGCTTCTCGAAGTGCTGCATCGGCATGGCGCTGACTGACCCGCAACTGAAACAGAACAACTTCAAACCGAAACTCCGCAACCTGGAGAAAATCAACGGGAGAAGGTTTATAGATCATGAACTCTAATTATCAATTGTCAATTATCAATTATCAATTAAAAAATAATGGATGCATTAAACGACTTTTTTGCAGTGCTGTCAAGCGATACATGCAGAATCCTTGACCTGTTCCTGCGCCTGATCATCAACACAGTGTTCACCATCGTCATAGCCCGTGCTTTCTACTTCCCGAAGGCGCGTCGTCGTGACTTCTTCTTCACCTACATCCTGGTGGGTTTCTGCATCTTCATGCTGATTCACCTGATGGGTGACGCGAAGATCAAGACGGGTATTGCGATGGGACTTTTCGCCATCTTCTGCATCATGCGCTACCGCACGGAGTCGGTGCCCATCCGCGAGATGACGTACCTCTTCCTCATCATCTCCCTGGCTGCCATCAACGGCTTGGCTTGGGCTGCTGACATCAGTCCGAAGCACCCTGAGTTTGCGGGTCCTCTGATGACGAGCATGGGTGAGTTGATCCTGACGGATGTGGTGTTCGTGCTGGGCGTGTGGATTGCCGAGGCGAACAAGTTGGTGAAGAGCCTCTCGTCGAAGTACATCAAGTATGACAAGATTGACCTCATCAAACCTTCGATGCGCAAGGAACTCATCGAGGACCTGAAGGCACGCACAGGACTGGACATCACGAGCGTGTCTATCGGCTCTATCGACTTCCTGAAGGACATGGCACTCATCAAGATCTACTACAATACGGATGAGGAGGACGAGTCCGCACTGAAAATGCCGAAAGAATATGCCTGAGCATGTACCATTTACCATGTACAATGTACAATTGGGGCTAACGCAACGTAAACACAGAATACTTATGAAACTTAGACTTTTCACTTTTATCTTTTCACTTTTCACTTTCCTGGTGACCTTTGCCCAGAGTGATGACTTCGGCATGGACTTCTCGCTTGATGTGGAGAAGAAGATACGTCCGGGGATGAGTTTCAGCGTGGAGGGTGAAGCACGTACACAGGACAACACGCGAAAGATTGAGCGTTGGACAGTGGGAGGCGTGTTTGACATGCGACTCTTCCAAAACCCTTCCAAGACCATCAATGTGAAGGCTTCGTTGGGATGGAAGTACATGTGGCGCTACTTCTTGCCAGAGGTGAACACGAAGTACAGTTATAGCCTGGACGGGGATGGGAATGCCGTGCCTGTATATGATGGCTATAACGACAAGGAAGGTTATTGGCGTGGCAGCCACCGCCTCAGCGCAAGTTTGTCTGCATCCTACAAGCCCTCGAAGCGCTGGGAGTTCTCGCTGAAGGAGACGTTCCAATACACCTATTCCCGCAAGGCAAACACGATGGTGGCGAAGTATCGCCTGATAGACGAGGATGACCCTGACGGGGGCACATACCTCAAGGGCGTGGATGAGAAGCAGTATGAGTCGAAAGACCGCTCGGTGCTGCGCTCGAAGGCTACCGTGCAGTACAACATACGTCATTGCCCTGTCAACCCCTACGCCTCTGTGGATTATGGTTGCGGACTGAACTACACCACGAACAAGTGGAAGTTCACGGCTGGCACGGACATCAACCTGACCAAGCAGCATCAACTGGATGTGTTCTACCGCTATCAGACAGAGGATGACGATGATGACCCCAACGGGCATCTGATTGGCATCGGATACAAATTAAAGTTCTAATGATATTATTATGAAGAAATTGATTTATCTTTGTTGCGCCTTGATGATGGGAAGCGTGCTCTTCTCAGCATGTGGCAGCGACGACGAACCTGCCGCTCCAGACAAGGGAGGACAGGAAGAACAGGAAGAGAAGCCTGACACAACGAAACCTGAAGAACCTGTCGAGGTGAATGACTCATTGGTGGTCATCACGTACAGCGGCTCCACTGCCACCGTGAACATCCCCGAGGAGATGGAAGGTGTGACTTGCGAGAGCGGCACCAGTGCCCACGTGGTACTGACCAGCACCAACACCGCGAAGGAACTCTACTATGCCATCGAGGGCAGCAGCACGAATGGTTCCCTCACCATCAACGGCACCTACAAACTCTCTGTGATGCTGAACGGTGTGAACCTCACCTCCAACCAGGGTGCTGCCATCAATATCCAATGCGGTAAGCGCATCAACCTCATCATGAAGGACGGTTCCACGAACACGCTCGCTGACTATGCCGCAGGTGAGCAGAAGGCGTGCCTCTACACGAAGGGACACTTCGAGATAGAGGGTAACGGCACACTCAACGTGACGGGTAATGCCAACCACGCCATCGCATCGAAGGAATACACACAAGTGAAGAAGTCGGTGAATGCCATCAACATCGTGAAGGCTGCCAACGACGCCATCCACGTGGGACAGCACTTCCAGATGGCTGGCGGTGTGCTGACTATCGACGAGAACACCCTGAATGACGGTATCCAGGTGGAATACAAACTGGATGACAATGACCAGATCATTCCCGATGAGGACAACACAGGTGGTGTCATCATCAAGGGCGGCACCATCAACATCGATGTGGCAAGTGCACAGGATGCCAAGGGAATCAAGGCTGAGGGCAATGTGGACATCACAGGTGGCACCATCAACATCAATGCAAAGAGCAATGGTTCACGTGGCATCCAGACGGATGGTGACATGACCATCGGCGAAGAAGATGGCACCACAACCATCACCATCGCAGCCACAGGCAAGAAATGCACCGTAGCAGAAGACAGCGAAGACCCGCACAAGTGCTGGGGCATCAAGATAGATGGTGAACTCACCATGAATGCAGGCACCTTGACAGTGACCAAGGATGGAGTCACCACCAAGAACGGCATCCGATGCGGAAGTTACACGAAGAATGGTGGTACAATAAAGGCACTCATCAAGGAAGACGAATAAAAAAGAATGGGACACTGCGGTGCCCCATTCTTTTTATCCTGTTCTCACTTATTTGCTTGCCTCAAACTCATGCATCAGCGGGATGATGTCTTTCACCTCACCGAAACTGTCGAGGATGCGTTTGCCTTCAGCATCTGAGACTTTCTTGTCATCCTTGTAGTAGGTGCTGATCATGTCCTCCTTCTGGTAGTTGTAGTCCTGCTGGTCGGCAAAGCGATAGACGGGTATGCTGTTCTCCAGTTTGGTGTAATCTGCACGGAAGCAGCCTGTGCCACAACTTCCTGCTGAGCCCACCACGTTGTTCTCGTGGAAGAGGAGGTGTGTCTTGTAATAAGTGGAGGCAATCATCTGGATGTTATTCTCACTATGAATGGCAAAGATGGCCTGGTTGCCATCATCTTCGGTAGATACCCACAGTTCGGGGTTGTTGTCCTCGTCGAAGTCATAGAGGGCCAGTTTGCTGAACTTGACGTCAGGTATCTCGTACTGGGCATCGTACATCTTCTTCATCTTGGCGAAGTTCTCGACAGTGGTGGAAGCCCACACAGGTGCCATGCCGTCCCACTTGTAGGTCTGCTTGATGGAGAAGCCCCAAGGCATGATGTATTCTGTCACCACAACATCCTTACCCTTCTGAGGCAGGGAGATGTGCACAAAGTCCACGCTGGGGTCGGCAAAGGAAGGCATGAACTGCACCAACTGCACGTCAAACTCAGGGGTGAGTGTGCCCTTCGTGGCATCGTAGTCGTAGAAGAGGGAGATGGGATGAGGAGTCAAGCCATGATAGCGGGTATAGACCACAGCAAAGAGTTTGTGGCCATTGGAGCGCTTCCATACGCAAGCCTCGATGTCCTCGCCATCATCACCCAGCTCACTGGCGCTCACAAAGCCATTGGGGGTGTCCACCACGATGGCATAAGCATCCTCGTGGTTTTCGTTCGTGACAGGGTGTGCCAGCAATTCTGTGGCAGGAGCCGTGCGCCAAGTTTTGTTGAAGGCGGTGAGCAGCGGGATGATGTTGCCACTCTTCACACCCGTGATGGTCTTCTTTGCCCAACCCTGACGAATCTCGTCAGTGGTGTAATACTTCTGGGCAAGACAGTTGAGAGTTGACAGTTGACAGTTGATAAGTAATAAAAGTGCAAGTAATTTTTTCATATTCTTTGTTTATTTATCTTTGTATCTGAAGTAATTCTTTCTGAGGGTGATGTCGCCATTGTAGGAGTAGTCAAAGTTTGCCAGTTTCACCATGATGTGCCCCTTCAGTTCGTCGCCCTTCTCATTGAGTTTCAGCGAAAGGTCTATGGCATCGTTGTCGGGACGCTGACCAATCTGCAAGGTGCCGTCATACACACCACAAAGGGGATTGTGGAAGGTGTAGAGGCGATAGAGGTAACACTCCTCGGCTTTCAGGCTCTTGAGGGTGCCGTCCTTCATCGTGAACTTCAGCAGCAGTTCGGGCACGCCATCGCCTACCCAACCCCATTCACCAACAAGTTTCTTGGCTATCTCGTTGTCACCCCTCACGGCAGTCACGTATGCCTGGATATCCTGGAATTCATCATAGATTTCCGGCTTAGCATCAGGACCTCCATAACCACCCTCTGCCTCCACGAGGAAGTTGTCCACATACCAGTCATCACGCTCGAAGACCAGTTTGAGGGTGACCTCATGCTCGTTGAAGTTGCTGACCAGCACCCTGGCTGTGGCAGTGGCAGGCTCGATGTCCTTGACCTCCAGCACCCGATAACTCCAGTTCTCATCCACATCGTTGCCCTGCAGCCAGTGGTCACGATCCAGAAAGGTCATGCCACCATCCCTGCTGAGTTGCGTCGCCTCCTTGTAGAGTTTCATGTAGCGCTCCGAACAGTTCTTGTCGTCGTCCTGCGTCTTGTACATCTCATTCACACGTTGAGTGATGTACTCCTCGTTGTGCTTGCCGTCATCGGTTGACAGTTGAGAGTTGAGAGTTGAGAGTTGAGAGTCAACCGCAAGAGAGTCCGCATCACTCCCTGCCTTCCCAGTCTGGTTGCAACTGGTCAGCAGCAGCAAGCCACTCAATATCCAAATAAAGTTCTTCATATCACACTGAACATTTATATTTTTTATTTCACACAGAAACCACGGAAAACACAGAAATATTTTTTTGTTTTGAACACGAACCTTTAGCTCGGCGTAGCCAATTTCACGAATTAAACGAATTTAGATGATTTATGATAATTCGTGTTTATTTGAGAGATTCGTGTTCGTTTTGTCACACACCGCATGGCTTTCTGTGCTTTCTGTGGTTTCCGTGTGACCTTTTTACTGTGCGCCCTTCGATTTCCACTCGGGCTTCATCTCCGTATTCGTGAAGTCAATGCCCGCTTTGATTTTCTTTGCCTCAGCCTCCGTGAGTTCCGTTTCACCCATATAGTACTCGTGGTTATCCTCCACCTGGAAGTCCGTGAACTCAAACTCCAGATGACTGTCCTTCACGATGGCGTAATGATTGAAGTAGGAAGGACCACCAGCCGGGAAGCCAACACCTACCCATCCCTTGCCGAACGAAGGACGCTTGCCCTCAGTCTCAGTGATGACCAACACAGGCTCGCCCTCGTCGTCAAAACAGAAGATGGCACCATCCTCGTCATTTGCCGAACGAAGCCACACCTCGCTGATGCCATCCTCGTCAATGTCGATGAAGGCATACTTCGTCAGTGTCTCGTGTATATCGTCCAAGTCCTCTTCCTCATACATCTCCTGGAACTGTGCCCAATACTTCTCCACCAGCCCACGCGCTGGGCGATTCTCCTCGTCTGCAGTCTGTTGTCCGTTGTCTGTTGTCTGCAATGTGTCAACAGCCAAAGAATCAGCAGCAGCCGCATCGGTAGCGGCATTGCCACCCTGCTTGCAACCCATCAGCATGGGAAGAAGCATGACCATCACATAAATGATATTCCTTTTCATTGTTGTTTAGTATTTAGTCGTTCATGATATAATGGAAGCCCTTCCTCAGATTCTCAGCCTGAGTCTTGACATACTTCTCATCGAAGAATGCACCCCATTCGGCACTCTCCTTCACGTCTTGGTGCGCCAAACTGCCATCCTTGTTGAAGTAGTAGCGCCCCTCACTTTTGGAGCCATCACCATTGTCTTGATAGGCATAAGCAAAGACTAACTTGCCCGTTGCTCCATCCAGCAGATACTCCTCATAAATCTTGCGAGCAGCAGAGTTGTACGAGTCGCTGACGAAATAAGGTCTATGCCCCACGAGCATTCCATCCTCATCATCCACTGCCTCAATGTAGTACTTGACATAGTGCTTGATGGGACCAGCCCCCGGAGCCATGTAGTAGTAAGTCACCTCCATATTGCTCTTAGCAGGGTAATCGTCCTGGTCATTGTACGCCATGCGCTCTTTCGCTTCCGCATAGAGTTTCCTCACTTCTGCCACACGCTCCTTCGCCTTGGCAGAAGTCTGTGCAAAGGAAACGAGAAACGAAAAACTAAAAACTAAAAATAAAAGAATCTTTCTCATACTATCTTTATTTTTTGTAGTTAATCATACCATACATAATAGCCACCTATCTCGTGTCGCACCAGTTTGTCGCCCTTGATGGTCATCCAACCGAAGTCAGCACTTTCGGGAGCATGGTGCGTGTAGAGCAGTTCGATGCCATCAGGTCCGATAAAGGCAGCGTCATAATTGTTGCCAAAATATTCGCCACCATCATCCACGTGCCACACTGAGATGTCATCGGAGTCAGTCCTTCCTTCATCGCTGTATGACCACACCTGATCGCCACAAATCAGCACCTCTACAGCCAGCACCACCTCACCCTTGGGCTTGAACTGGATGAAGCCTGTCACATAGTCCTCACCCACCTGTGCCGTCATCTGCGAACGCTCCGCCTGCACACCATACTTCTTCTCCATCGCCTTCACCACATCGGCAGGCAACGATTTACGCTGATCCCAAGGGAAAGACTTCACCTTCAGCATCTCGCGATGACTCAGATACGCATCAGGAATGAGCCAGTAGAGACTATTCAGATAATCATCCTTAGCAGCCTTCGTAAACGCCTTCTTGTCGTTAATCTTAAACTTCAGACCTTTCTGTGGATGTTGCGTTGAAGCAAGGCTACCATATTCATTCTCAGGTGATTTTGCCTCACCCAGATAAGTCACGTCATAGAACTTGTCGTCAGGTCCCATCACCTTCGTGTAATGCTCCTTCTGGGCTATCAGACGTTGCTGTACTGTCCATGAGTCCACGTATGCCGCATCCTCTTTGGCTGCGAGGGAATCAGGTGTAATCCAATAGACCACCTGCACAATTTCCTCCCCGCCATCCATGCCGTTCCTCACATAGAGCGGTACAGGCGGCAGTTCCGTCTGCAAGCCAGCCAATGCCTCGATAGCCTCAAACTCGAAGTTCTCAGGCACAGAGTCAGTCAATGCCACAACAGAGTCGGAGTCAGCATCACCGCCTCCCTTCACCGTGTTTCCCGTACATGCCATCATCATGGCACCCATCAGCAACAGGATTCCGTAAACAGTAATTCTTTTCATACACATCAATTTAGGTTCTCTTGTAAAATCGGGACAAAGGTACAATAAAGAATTGAAGAATTGAAAGATTGAAGGATTAAAGTTATCATATACCCTGTTTTTTCGTCCCATATTTCAGTTTTTCAATCATTCAATTGACTTTGTCGGGCTAAAGGTTCTTCAATTCTCCAATTTTCCGTACCTTTGCACCATGTTTGGTGCACAACACGATAAGACTATCAAGCGGTTGCTCGTCATGCGTTTCAGCGCGATGGGCGATGCGGCCATGACTGTGCCTGTGTTGTATGCCCTTGCCACCCAGTACCCCGACCTGCGCATCACCGTGCTGACACGGACGAGGTTTGTGCCGATGTTTGAGTGGTTGCCTTCGAATGTGCAGGTACGTGGCATCGACTTTGCCGAGCAGGATGGCATCATCGGTTTGACGAAGATTTACAACCAACTGAAGAAAGGTAACTTCGATGCGGTGGCAGACCTTCACGACGTGTTGCGTTCGAAGTATATCCGCACCTGCTTTGCGATGGCAGGAACGAAGGTGGCGAAGGTGGACAAGGGACGTCAGGAGAAGAAGGAACTGATTGGCAATGGACAGACACATGCTGCCCTGAAACCCATGAGGGAGCGTTATGCAGAGGTGTTCCGCTCGTTGGGCTTCCCCCTTGACCTGACTCAGCCCCTCAACATCAACCTGAGAAACGAGGACTTCGCCACGATGAGGAACCTTGTCGGCAGAAAGAAGGAAGGTGAGAAATGGGTGGGTGTGGCTCCTTTCGCTGCCCATGCCCAGAAGATATATCCTTTGGAGAAGATGCAAGAGGTAGTGAACACGCTGGCAAAGGAAGGATGCAAGGTACTCCTCTTCGGAGCAGGAAAGAAGGAGAGCGACATCCTCAAGACTTGGGATAACGGACAAGAGACTGCTATTCTTAACGTTTGTGGCAAGATGGGAGGATTGAAGAATGAGATGTTGCTGATGTCACAACTGGACTTGATGATATCGATGGACTCTGCCAATATGCACATCGCCTCCATCTTTGGCATCCCCACCCTCTCCATCTGGGGAGCGACACATCCCAAGGCAGGCTTTTCGGGTTATGGACAGAAAGCAGAGAATGAGTTGCAGTTGGACTTGCCTTGCCGTCCCTGTTCCATCTACGGTAAGAAGCCTTGCAAATTCGGTGACCTGCATTGCATGAACATTTCCCCTGAGACCATCACGGCAAGGGCGATTAAATTGCTACACGAGAAATGACACTTTCATACAAACTCTTCAGAGGATGGCTTTGGACCATCAGCATCCTGCCACTCCCCGTGCTTTACGCTTATTCTGACTTCATCTGCTTCTTCGTGAGGAGATTTTACCGCACGAAGGTAGTACGTGAGAACCTGCGCAGTTCCTTCCCAGAGAAGAGTGAGGCAGAATTGAAGGACATCGAGAAGAAATTCTACCATCAGTTGTGCGACAACTTCTTCGAGGACATCAAGATGCTCACCATGTCGAAGGAGGAAATTATGCGCCGCATGACGTTCGGTGGACTTGAAGAAATCAAGAAACGCCATGACGCAGGACAGCCGTTTCACTTCCTCTATCTGAGTCATTTCGGCAACTGGGAGTGGATTGCCTCCATCAGTTACAGCATTCAGCCTTGGGGACATACAGGACAGATATACCACCCTCTCAGCAGTGACCTGATGGACGAACTCTTCATCGAACTGCGTGGACAGTATGGGGGTGAGAACATCAAGATGAAGGAGACCTTCCGTCGCATCCTCCAAATGCGGAAAGAGGGTGTCAATTACACCATTGGCTTCATCAGTGACCAGCAACCCAAATGGGCAAGCATTCATCATTTCGTGCCATTCCTCAACCACGAAACAGCGGTCTTCATCGGTGCCGAGCACATTGCTCGCAAGGTGGATGCCTTCATGACCTATGGTCGCATGAGCCGACCCAAACGAGGTTACTATCACCTCGATATCATCCCGATGGAAGATCATCCAGCCTCTGTGCCTGAGACTTCCATCACCGACCGCTACTTTGAACTGCTCGAAGCGGACATCAAGGAACATCCTGAGATGTGGTTATGGACACACAAACGCTGGAGTCGCACGAAGGAGGAATGGGAGAAGAGACAACAAACAACAGAAAACTCATGATGTACGATGTGAACAAGGTACGGGAAGACTTCCCGATTCTTGCCCGAGAGATATATGGACGCCCTTTGGTCTATCTGGACAATGGGGCAACGACGCAGAAGCCACGACAGGTGGTGGAGGCGATGGTGGATGAGTATTACAATGTGAATGCGAATGTCCACCGTGGGGTGCATTTCCTTTCACAGCAGGCTACAGACTTGCATGAGGCGAGCCGTGAAACGGTAAGACACTTCATCAATGCACGGAGCACGAGTGAGATTCTCTTTACACGTGGCACGACAGAGAGCATCAACTTGTTGGCGTTCTCGTTTGGGGAAGCCATGATTAAGGAGGGGGATGAAGTGGTGGTGAGTGCCATGGAACACCATTCAAACATTGTGCCTTGGCAGATGATGTGTGAAAGGAAGGGAGCACAATTGCGTGTGATTCCGATGACAGATGAGGGTGAATTGCAGTTGGAGGCATTGGAAGGGTTGCTCAATGAACGGACACGCATCGTGTGCTGCACACAGGTGAGCAATGTCTTAGGCACAGTGAATCCTGTGAAGGAGGTGGTGAGGATGGCACATGAGAAGAATATCCCCGTGCTGATTGACGGTGCACAGTCAGTACCACACATGCCAGTGGATGTGCAAGACCTCGACTGCGATTTCTTTGCTTTCTCTGGACATAAGGTATATGGTCCTACAGGTGTTGGGGTGCTGTATGGCAAGGAGG
>JBGUGM010000198.1:0-1573 GCA_045111535.1 Bacteroidaceae bacterium | reverse complement strand
AAGGGATATGACTATGACACCCACATCCAGTTTGAACGTCGTGGTGACAAACTCTTCGCCAGAACCAGCAAAGACGGCAAGACATGGAGCAATATGCCTGGTTCTCCTCTCACGGTGAAGGCTTCAACCTTGAAAGTGGGTGCCTATCAGACCACCTACAATGACAATCCCTCATGGGTAAAACTTACAGACTATACAATCTACCAGAAATACTAACACCTATTTATGCTAATATGACTATTTATCGTAACAAACTCAAAAGCCTACTGTGGTTAGGAATGACTGCCACAGCTCTCACCGCCTCGGCACAACGGACTGAAACGGTGCTACGTGATGGATGGAAATTCTCGCGTGGCGAGAAATATGCCACTATGAACACGATAGCACCATCATTGGTCGGTTTCAATGACAGAAACTGGCAAACCGTACAAGTCCCTCATGACTGGGCTATCAGCGGACCCTTCGACAAAGAGATAGACAAACAGACTGTTGCTATCGAACAGAATGGCGAGAAGCAAGCTTCAGAGAAAACAGGACGTTCAGGCGCTCTCCCTTGGATTGGAGAAGGCTGGTATCGCACCACCTTCAAAGTGGACAAGGAGAGTCAACGTGTAGTGCTCAACTTCGATGGAGCAATGGCAGAACCCATCGTGTATGTGAATGGAAAGAAAGCTGGTGAATGGAAATATGGATATACACCATTCAATATTGATGTCACACCATTCGTGAACAAGGACGGTTCGTCCAACACTTTAGCGGTGCACCTCCAGAACGTAGAAGAAAGCAGTCGCTGGTATCCCGGAGCAGGCCTCTACCGTCCTGTCACGCTCATTCAGACAGGAGCGTCTCACCTCCGAGATTGGGGCATCAATGTAGAAACCAAAGAATGGAGATGGGCAGAGAATGCGGCCACCATCAAACTTTCAGCAGACATTGCGAGTGACTACAAAACGAATTGCGTGGTACGTTTCTCCACACATGGCCAGACAATTGATGTGAAACCCATTGCCTCAAAATATACTCGCATGTATTCACATGGCAAGGCCATAAAGATGAAAATCGCGAATGTCGATGCACCTGAATATGCTAACGCCACTGCAGAACTGACATTGGAAGATGTGAAATGCTGGTCACCAGAACACCCACAGCTTTATGACCTCACCGTCAGCATCATAGCAGATGGCGGCAAGGGGAAGGTGCTCGACACCAAGACTGTGAAGTATGGTATCAGAACTATCGAGGTGAATGCAGATGGTGGCTTCATGCTGAATGGAGAAACCCGCAAAATCAAGGGTGTCTGCCTGCATCATGACCTCGGCATGATTGGTACTGCAGTCAACAAGGCAGCCCTCATCCGTCAGGTGGAACTCTTGAAGAGCATGGGTTGTGATGCCATCCGCACCTCTCACAACACACCTTCACAGATGCAGATGGAAGTCTATGATTCCCTCGGCATGATGGTGATGGCTGAGAGTTTCGATATGTGGGTATATCCTAAGTGCAAGAATGGATACAGTCGCTTCTATAAGAACTGGTGGCAACGCGATATCCAGAACCTTGTCCTTGCCCATCG
>JBGUGM010000197.1:0-13966 GCA_045111535.1 Bacteroidaceae bacterium | reverse complement strand
GGGTACGTTGATGTACTTGATGCCACGTTTGAAAGTGCTGGCAGCAAAGCCTCCGAGGTCGGTGACCATGCCACCTCCGAGATTGACCATCAGCGAATGACGGGTACCGCCACCATTGCCCAACTCTGTCCACACTTTGGCGAGAGTGTCCAAGGTCTTGTGGGTGTCGGTGGCACCAATAATGATAGGAATAGCCTCGCTGAGACAGGGAATGTCCTTGACCACTGGAAAGCACAACTCATGAGTGGTTTCGTCCATCAGGAGAAACAGTTTGTCGTGCTTCACTTCCTCGACTGCTGTGGTCAGTGCTTGTGCAATATTCGTTGAAATAACTACCTGATTTGCCATGAGATTTGAAAATTTGTGCAAAGGTACGCTTTTAAATTGATAATTGACAATTGATAATTGATAATTATTCACTATCTTTGCATAAATTTTATAAGGAATAGTTATGATTAACGTGATTGACACCGAGATTGAAGGTGTAAAAATTATTGAGCCGAAACTCTTTGGCGATGCTCGTGGATATTTCTTCGAGTCGTTTTCGCAGAGGGAGTTTGAGGAGAAAGTGTGCAAGACTGTGTTTGTGCAGGACAACGAGAGCCAGTCGGTGGCTGGTGTGGTGCGTGGTTTGCATTTCCAGAAACCACCATTCACACAGGCGAAGTTGGTGCGTGTGGTGAAGGGTGCAGTGCTGGATGTGGCCGTGGACATCCGCAAGGGTAGCCCCACGTTTGGCAAGCATGTGGCTGCTGTGCTTTCAGCAGAAAATCATCGTCAGTTCTTCGTGCCACGTGGCTTTGCTCATGGTTTTGCCGTATTGAGTGACGAGGCAATATTCCAATATAAATGTGACAATTACTATGCTCCTCAGAGTGAGGGCGCCATTGCATGGGATGACCCTGACTTGAGTATCGACTGGCAAGTGCCCACGGAGAATCGCATCCTCTCGGAAAAGGATGCACACCACCCACGCTTGAAGGATGCCGAACTGGTGTTCGAATACGGTACTTACTAAAATAAAAAATCCCCTCCCAAACAGGAGGGGATGATTTTTTTAACCCTTTCTGGAGGATTTGTCCAAAGCAATTCTGAGGGCAATCTTCCATGCATTCTTACCTCCCAACATCGTGTAGATGCGGAGACAATTGCCGACGAATTTCTGACTGCTGGTTGGAGTGAAGTTGTCCTTGCGGAAAAGGGTCAGTGATTTGACTGCCAATTTGAAACTGTTGGACTTTCCACGCATCTTTTCATGCTGCATATGTCCCAACAGGATGCTGGTGCGCAGATAAAGCGGGTACATCAGCAGATTGAGATGTGGATAGAGGCATGGCAAGTGCTGTGCGTGATAGTGGGAGAGAGGTTGCAGAATGGATGACTGCAAATCGTTGATGGCTACCGTCAAAGCACGAACGAAATACTTGTAATTCAACGAGTAAGTATCTCCCAAGATGCTCTCATCGTTGGCAATGATTTCATGGAAAGCCTTCTCCTTAAACCACAAAATCTTGGGTTGATGCAACATCACACGTAAGCCCAATTCCCAATCTTCCCATGCACGGCAAGCAGTGTTCCATGCACCGATAGCTTTGAGGAAATCAGTACGGAACAGCATGTTCTGTGTACCCAGCACATCACCCAGCAACTGCACACGTGGGTCTTCCGAAGGAATGTAAGTGCGGATGAAGGTCTTGCCGTTGACCACACGCTTCGTCGGGACAGCAATCATGTCATAACCCTCCACGTTGGCATTGTAGAAGGTGGACATGAAGTTGTAGTCGAAGATGTCGTCGCTGTCGAAGAAATACACCCATTCCGTCTTGCACGACTTCAAGCCTTTGTTACGTGCTGCTGCAGCACCAGGGAACGTCTCCTTGAGCAAAGTGACGTTGGGACGGTCTTTGATGTATTGTTCACAGAACTGGTAAGTGCCATCCGTACTCTCGTTGTCCACGATGATGACCTCCTTTGGAGAGATGCCCGATTTCAGGATGCTATCCAGCGTCTTTCCAATGTGATTTCGTCTGTCTTTTACAGGGATGATAACGGTGATGTCCATGTTGATAGAGTTATTTTGGTTGCAAAGATAATAAAAAAAGTGAAAAGTGAAAAGTGAAAAGTGAAAAATTTGAATTTCTTATTGTCCGTATGGTCGGTAACTTAGATTTTTCACTTTTCACTTTTCACTTTTCACTTAAAATACTACCTTTGCAAAAAATATTGCAAAAAGATGCGAATTCTTCTGTTAGGTGACTACTCCAATGTGCATGCAACACTTGCCGAGGGCTTCAAAGCCTTGGGACATGAATGTGTGGTGGCAAGTGATGGAGATGGGTGGAAGAATTATCCGCGCGATATTGATTTGAAACGGGAATATGGCCTCAGGGGTAATGCCAGTTACCTGTGGCGGCTGATGAAGGCTTTGCCCCAAATGAAGGGCTATGACGTGGTGCAACTCATCAACCCTATGTTTTTGGAACTGAAAGCAGAACGCATCGCTCCCATCTATCGCTATCTGCGTCGCCACAATGGCAAGGTGGTGCTGGGTTCCTTTGGCATGGATTATTATTGGGCTTATGTCAACACCTATGAGCGTCCCCTCCGATACAGCGATTTCAACTTTGGTGATACCATTCGTACAGACCATGAAGCAGAACTCTATCGCCATGAATGGATAGGTACTCCCAAAGAGACACTCAACCGCATGATTGCCGAAGATTGCGATGGCATTGTGGCAGGACTTTATGAAGATTGGGTAACCTATCGGCAAGTATCGAACCTACAAGACAAAGTGGTGTTCATCCCGCTGCCAATTCGAGTTGATAACGGACAACAGACAACGGACAACAGACAACAGACGACAGACAACTGTCACCTTTTCATTGGCATTAGTAAAAATCGAAGCGCTTATAAGGGTACGGATATCATGCTTAAGGCTGCTCAGGCAGTGCAGGAGAAGTACCACGAACGTCTCATTCTACAAGTGGCTGAAGGTGTGCCTTTTTCCCAATATCAGGAGATGCTGAATGGTTCTGATGCTATTCTCGACCAACTTTACAGTTATACCCCTGCCATGAACTCATTGCTTGCCATGTCCAAAGGCATCATCAACATCGGTGGTGGTGAGCCCGAAAACTATGACATCCTCGGCGAGACAGAACTTCGTCCCATCATCAATGTGCAATCCACTTACGAATCTTGCTACGAAGAAATCGAGCAACTTGTTCTTCATCCCGAACGCATCCCGATGCTTCAACAGCAAAGCATTGCCTATGTGCAGAAGCATCATGACTACCTCAAAGTAGCCCAACAATACCTCGATTTCTACCAGACCCTATAACCTCAGAATATCCTCTATTATTTACATTACTCTGATGACTTCAGGAATTCTTTCATGGATTCCTGATAGATGTTTCCGTAGCCATCTACATTGTAGAGCGTTACGTGACTACCTACCGTGTTGATGAAGAGACGGTAATAGAGGTCGCGAAGGGGAATTTCTGGTGCCTCGATGATGCAGTCGTGCAAGGTGGCAGTGAAACGGTTGGTCATCCATACGTGAAGGTCAGTGTTGTAGATGTCCGCCTTGGATGTCTCGTAAGGATTGGCTGCCGTGATGGCGAGGATGCCGGGGATTCCTTCTGCAGCACTCATCACGCTGCCTGAATAGCATGCCTCGGTGAGGCAGAGGAGTTTGCGGTATTTTTCGCCTTGATGCATTGCCTCAAAGGTTTCTTTGGCGAGTTGGGTGGTGAAACCCTCCTCTTGGTCGAGCCAAACCATTTGTCCAGGTGTTCCGTGACCACTCCAGAAGACGAGCACGTTGTCATCTTTGTCGGCATGAATGACAGCAGGCAGTTTCTCGCTTTGCTCTCCACAGAGAATATGCTTGATGTCGGAAGGTTCCAACTGACTTGTGTGGTAGTCGATGACTAAGTTCTGGTAGAGGTTGTCACCATTAGGACGCACTTGCACAGTTCCCATTTGTGGGTTGCTCGCATTATTGGCAATATCATCCTCCATGATGAGCACGATGTGGTCATCGTCATAGCCCTGTTTGCGCAGGATTTGATACATCTGCAGCACATCTGCCTGATGGCGGTAGTTGTTCCATCCGTTGCTTCCAGCCACTAACAATGCCCACTTCTGGTCAAGGGCAGGATAGGTCACACCCGAATCATCCTCATCTTTAAATTCCTGCATGAGTTGCTTTTTCCAGTTCCATGCACCCAAAGTGGCGTCACTACGGTGAGAACCATTAGAGGAGATGTAGTCAAGGATGATGTAGCGTCCTTGGTACAACATGTAGTGATAATAGGTGGTGGAGAGCACTGTGGTGTAAACATTGCGGTCGAATGCAATAGGACCACAAGCACCAGCAATATGTGAATCAGCAACCTTCTTCAGAGCACTGTTCAGCGACTCATTGTCCGAAGCAGAGAGTTGGTTGATGAGTGCCCATCCGAGCATGATGATCGCATCGTAGATTTGTGCAGCACCTAAGGTCGGCTGCTGACCATATTTGATTTCGTAGAGAATGTCGAAACCTGACTCTGGTGATGCTCCGAAGGTGATGCCCTCAATACCTTCTGCTTTGGCACCAAAACGGTCAAGCACATCCACTCCATAGGCAGTATCGCTGTAGAGTCTGCGCGAATGGCTATTGGCACGTTTGAAAGCCTCCTCGATGGTTTCAATCTCCTTTGATACACAAATCACCACATCGGCATTCTCTTCAGCAGCCTTCTGGCTCTCTTCGGCAAGTGTCTCAGGACGGAAATCGTGGATTCCTTTCACCTCCAGTCCTAATTCTTCTGCCTGGAAACCGAACCACTCCACGAAGGTCTGACCATAGAGGGTTTCACGATTGGAAAGCAAAGACACCGTCTTGGCACCATAATAGAGGGCGCGGCTCAGCAGGATTTCACACTGTGTGATGTCACTTTCCACCATTGCCCAAAGAGAACCTGTAGAGGCATAAGCACGTGTCAGTTCTTCGGTGGTGGCAATAGTGAAGAAAGGTTTGTGAGCAGGGCAGAGTGAAGCAGCAAGTATGGCTGCATCGGCACTGTACTTACCACCCACCACAGCCACGATGTCGTCACGTTGAACCAACTTTTCAGCCAGTTCCTCCATGTTCGCCTCTTCTTCGTCATACCACTCAAATTCCATCTTCACCATCTGTTTTTCCTTCTCATCGGGCTTGTTGAGAATGTTCTGCTTCTGCACTTCATTCACACCCTTGACAGCCATTTCGATGGTTTGTTCCCAATGTTTCTGCTGCTCATGGTTCATGGGAAGCACCACAGCCACTTTTCGCACCTGCCATTCAATATGCTCGTCAGATGCAACATCGTCATGGTCACTGCATGCCATCAGCAGCAACGCCAACAATCCTATCAGCCATTTATTTCTCTCCATATTCCTTCTCCTTCTTGATGGCTTCCTGCCGGTTGGCTTCCACACCCGCTTTCAGTTGTGGGTAGCGGTCAGCAATTTGCCAGTTGATGTAGCCGCTCTCCAGCCCATAGTGCTGATAGCGAGGCAAATCCTTTTGATTATACCAATTGGTGAGATGGTCGTAGAGCACAAGGTCGATACGTTTCACCATTGAACCCACAATCAGCGTTGAATAGGCACTTTGGTCGGTGTCCATTCCTGCTGTGTAGATGCCGCATTCAGGGTTTTCACGCAGGTAGCGGTAGGCTCCCATGTTTGAACCTCCTGCTACTGCATAGATGAAATCGTACTGACCATCATAGTCATACATTTTCTTATACAATTCAGTTGGCATGCCATATCCTGTCCAATCATCGGCAATTGCATCAACCACAGCATATGAGCCGTCTTCTGCCTGTCCGAAACCTTCCACAAAACCGTCTCGGGCATCGTAGGTGGTGGTGTTCTGACCATTGCCAAGCAAGACAAGTGGATGTTTGCAGCCCAATTCACGGGCAGTTTTACCAGCCAGCCATGAGGCACCATACATGCTGATGCCGAATGTACGAATCTGTTCTGTCTCATCTCCGTTGTCTTCAGCCTCAAAAGCCAACACACAGCGGTTGATGTTCATTTCAGCATTTGCAAACACCTTTCGGGCAATGTCAACATAGTCAGAAGAAGCAAGCACCAACAGACGACGGGGAACAGTACCTTTATCGTCAATGGGCTTGTCAATATTCTCCCACCACGACTTGCAGGCAGACTCCACATTCTCCAAACTGGTGGGGGTGATGAACCGGATGGTCATCCCTTTACTGTTCTCATTCTCCATCAGTTTGATGCCACGTAGAATCTGGTCGTTGTAACTGCCGTCACCTAATCCGTCAATAGAAAACAGCACGAGCACCTCAGATTGCACAGTCTCTGTGTTGGATGTGTCGTCGTCTTTATTGCAAGATGTGATGCAATGACCTATCGTCAGCAGCATGACTGCCGCCAGCAGATGGGTGAGGATATTGCTTGTCTTCATGCCTTGTTATAGTCTTACTCCGAATGCTACATTTGCAAACCAGTCATTCAGCCGTCCGCTGTTGCTCTTGTGATGATAACCGAAGTTGTAGAACTGACCATTCACATTCACGAAATAGCGGTCAAAGTTGTAGGTGAGTGAAAGGCGTGCATTGAAATTCAGCCTGATGCGGTTGTTGTGTGCATCGGTGTCCATTTCCTTGAGCCAACGATCCTTTTCTTCCACTTCTTCAGGATCATGCCACTCTTCGTCTTCTGCCAATTCACGCACGTAGGAGTCATAACTATAACTCTTCACACGGTTGTAGAGTGTTACCATTGGCATTGCCATCGCACTGATGAGCCAACCTTTGGCAGGCACAAAGTTGTAGCCGTATCCTGCTCCTATATTTGCTTCCCACTGCTTGATACGTCCCACATCTCCCATGTTCAGAATCAATTGAGCATTGGCTACATCATCGAAGCGGAAGTCTGAATAGTAGAACATGGCACCAGCCAGCCAGGAACCTGCTGAACGTTTCTGAATGACACTCTGGCGGTATGCTGCTTTATAGGAAAAGCGGCGCTTGTTGAAGATGTAGTAACCATCCAACACCATTGTCTTTGCCTTGATGGGGGAGGTGAGAATCCATTTGTCAGTGCGACTCTCCCATTCAGGGGCACCGGTGTCCTCAGAATAGAAATTTCCCTCGTAGTGCACTTGGGGTTCTTTTGTCTTGAACTCATGCAGACGGAAGTGTACACAATACCACGTGCCTGAACTGCTCAATGAGAAATCTCGACCTTTGTCACCTGCCACGTTGATAGCATAGTGTGCAGCAAGTCCCTTGTATCCCACACGCACACCCACAGAGGTGGACACATCAGTGCGGATACGTGGCTGGCACTTCACATCACCTTCAGCACCTATATTTGTGCCATCAATCACCGATTTCATCAGCAGGTCAGATTGACTGAGGTAACTGTCCAAACTGATGCGCCAAACTTGTTTGGGGTTCTGGATGTAGAGCGTATCCACATTCTTCACCCATCGTTTATCTACAAAATCTTTGGCCTTGTTGAGGAGTTTGCTCTTGTTTGTCTCCTCTGCAGGTTGCGTTTTTGTGCTACCTGCATCCAAATCCACGTCTAACTGAGCATATCCCATCAAGGATGTCAGCGTCAGGCAACTGTAGATAAGTAATCTTTTCATGGTATTTCTATTTTATTTTGTTTTTTTTCTCACGTTAGAACTACCACAAGATGGACATTTTTTTGCAGCCATGTTAGGAACCTTGAATGGGATGCTACAATTATTGCAATCGTAAGAAGTGAATGGTATGATTTTGTTCTCGCCTTCCATGTAGTTGGGCTCGACCACCTGTAAGTTCATCTCAGGAATGCCCTTCACTCTAACTTCCAAATTGTAGTGAACACCCTCTTCGTCACCTTGGTTCACGCGTACAGTACCACGTGCATCAGGCAGCGTGTAAGTGTAATTGGCTGCGCCACTATAGTCCTTTGCATATTGGGAAACCAGTTTCTGGGCATCAGTCTGAGTCTCAATGCCAACTTCGTAGACACCTTGATCGTTGGGTGCACCAAACACAACATTGCCGTCTTCGTCAAGTAGTCGGGACTGCAATTCCTTTACAGCCTTGTCGCCTTGTTCCTTACTGTTGTTATTGTCATCGTCATCGCTGCTGCATGAGATGAATACACTTGTTGCACATACCATGAAGGTTGCCAGTAAAAGATAAAATTTGTTTGTTTTCATTTTTTTATTACTATTAGGGTTACCAAAAATGTTTAATCGCAGGCAAATATAGAGATAATATATTTTCCCTACAACTTTTTTGATGATTTTTTTTGCAAAAAGTGTTGAAGAGGCTGTAATTATCCCTTTTCAAGGCATGAATTTGACATGATGAAAAAGCAACCCCTCGCTTCATCATCACTGACAGAGCGAGGGGATACACTAATCTTTTTTCCAATTTATTTATTACTAACTATCTTTACTGAAGTCGGAAGGTGATGGGCAGCGTGTATCTCATTCTCACCTCCAGCCCTCTCTGCTTGGCTGGTATCCAGTTTGGCATTCCGCGAAGGACTCTGAGGGCTTCTATGTTCAGCGCACCATAGGCTTCCTGTGGAATATCGTTTCCTTCAGCTGTTGTGCCCTGTGCATTGACAGCGATGCCATCTGATACGGGTTTCGCGTCTTTGACGACCTTGAAGTTGCTGAGTGAACCGTCTTTCTCGATGACGAATTGTACGAGGATACGTCCCTGAACACCATGCTCTGCGGAAATCTTAGGATAGCGGATGTTCTGGGCAAGGTACTGCATGAGGGCTGCCTGACCGCCGGGATACTGCGCTGGCTCTTCAACGACTTCGAAGATGGGATCATCGTGGATGGCGTTCTGGATGGTAGGTGGTTCGACTTTCCAGATGGAAAGTGTTTCCTCGTCGTCAGACACGGCTTTGTAGTATTCCTTCCCATTCATGAGAATTTTTTTCACAGGCTTTCCATTGATGGTGATACTGCCGTCATCGTGTTTCTCTACACCAGGTAGTTTCTCCATTAACTCATCAAATGATGAGGGTTCTTTCACCTCCTTCAGTTTGATCTCGATGACGCCATTCTTACCCTTGTCTCCGTAGACGGCTTTGGCTGCTCCATCTTTGAGAACGGTAATGGATTCGATGTAATCCTCATCGATGTTGAGGAATTTGGAAATGCTTGCATTGTCTATCGTCTTGATGTTGGCAGGGAGTTTCACTTCGTGACCATTGATGAGGATGAGTGGATTGTCATCATCTGGAGTTGATGCATCTTGGGTGTGGATGACGATGATGCCATGCTTGTCTTTGTAGTCGTACTTTGCTGTTCCATTGGCAGTTTTTAGCATTTCAAACTTGGAATTTGCCAGCAAAGTCTTGTAGTTTCTCAGTTCGGTTTCAGTTGCTTGACGTCCATCAATGAAGACGTATTCAGCAGTACACTCGAAGTAGCCGTCAGCAGGTTTTCCTTCATGGGTGAAACCCAAGATTCTGCCATACTGGTCAGCAATGGGATGAATGGCGAAAGGTGTGTTATCTGTGCTCTCTACAGAGGTGAGGACAGTTTCCTTCACTTCGTTGAGGGTAGGCACACTCTTTGTTTCCAAAGTCTTCACCATGTCTTCTACGGGATCAGTCTCAATAGGTGTGGCAAATGCATTGATGGTCAATGCCACCACGGGGATGGCGCAGAGTGCTTTGAGCATGAGCCATCGGTTGGATGGTTTCTGGTACATCATAATAATACGTTTTTTGAGTGAGCCGTGATTCAGATTGTTGGTGAAAGGCTGCAGTCGATTCCCGACCACCTTCATCACGAGAAGTTGTTGATATGATTTTGCATCGATGCCTTGGTTGATAACTGCCTGGTCAGCCTCGTATTCGTGTACTGCTTTGAGGTCACGGCTGAGGAACCAGATGAAGGGGTTAAACCACTGGAGGGTTTTTACACACTGGAGCAGGAGAAGGTCATAGGTGTGAGCCAGACGGATGTGCTCCTGCTCATGGGTGAGGATATAGCGATGACTGCTTTCATAGTCTTTCACGCTCATGACAATGTAGCGGAAGATGCTGAATGGAGGCACATCGCTGTTGTGCAGGATGACGGTGTTGCCCTGTGAGTCAGTATGTCGTACACCACCACACATGAAACGGGTAAGTGATATGGCTTGCACCAATGTGAGGATGAGCATGACGGCAACTCCAGCCAAGTAGAGCCATGTGAGCACCTGAATCCATGTGACGCGTTGCACTTGGGGCGCGACGATGATGGGTGTGGTGTCATGCTCAATGTAGTTCTGCACTTGATACACCTCTTCGTTCAATGCTGTAGGATGGGAGGTGGTGAAATGGAACAGAGGCATGACGAGTGACACGAGCATGATGCCCACCAGCATGATGCGGTTGAACCTGTGGAACGTTTCTTTGCTCAGAAAGACGAAGAAACAACTGTATAGGAGTGCCAGTGTGATGGCTGCTTTGATGATGTACAACATGGCTTCTTCTTATTTACTATTTATTCTTGATGAGTTCTACGATTTCTGCGAGGTCTTCTTCCGACACTTCCTCTTGTTTGGCGAAGAAGGAGAGCATGGACTTGAGTGAGCCTGCAAAGAAGGTGGACTTCACTTCTTTCATCACGCGGTTGGTGTATGCTTCCCTGCTGATGAGGGGAGAGAACACGAAGGTCTTACCACCTCCTTCCTGCTTGCGCGAACGGATGAAACTTTTGTTGGTCAGAATCTTCAAGAACGTGGCAATGGTGGAGTAGGCTGGTTTCGGCTCAGGATACTCGTCGATGATCTCGTGAGTGGTCATTCCTTTAGCCTTGTCCCAGAGCACATTCATGATTTCCATTTCGGCTTTGGTAAGCGTTCTTTCTTCCTTGTCCTGTTTCATGCTTATCTAATGTTTTAGTTTTTCTGTGGCAAAGGTAATCTAAAGTTTTAGATAATTCCAAATAAAAACACAAGAAAATGCATATCTGAGGGAAGTTTTAACTTTTTTTGTTAGATATTCAGTGACTTTTATTAGATATTAAGATTGGTTTCCCGATTTTTACGTAACTTTGGCGCCAGAAAGATAAATAAGGAATAATAATATAAGATTATGAGTACAAAGAACATCTTTTGGATGGCACTGCTGGTGATGTGTGCCATGACGCTCCATGTGAGTGGACAAAATGAGACAGTACGTCAGAAGTATGAACGACTGGAGAAGGATGCTGATGCTCATCCTACTGACTGGAAGAAGCAGTATGAGGTGGCTCGGATGCTGATAGAGAAGGACAGCGAACTGCATGATCAGGAGAAGGCAGGGAAGTTCTATGAGCGCATCTACCATCTGGTGGCTGACATTAAAGCAGATATGCCTGATTCTGTTTTCTATGAGAGTGCCTTCATCGCATTGCTGAATGCCGTGAACAGACAAGACGCTCAGCAGGCTTTGGATTATGGGGAAGAATTGATTCGCTACGCCAAGGCGAAGAATGATACAAATGACTCATTTGCAATCAGCACTACAGCCATCATCGCTCCTATCATGATGATGCTTGAACGTCCTTCTGGTGGTGTGGATTGGCTGTTGGAGTTGCGTAAGATGATGAAAAATGGAAACATTCAGGGGGTGGAGAACACCGACATGATGCTGGCTGCGCTCTATGAACAGGCATTGGATGAGTATCGCGAATGGGCATCAGACAAGTTAATGGAAATCGACATTGAGGGTAAGACCTACGTGCTGATTGCCATGGGGCTTTGGAATGTGGAACAGCCCTTCGTAGGTTGGATGGGAGGCGATTCAGACACCCAATCCCTGTTTGTGGATGAGAACATGAAGGTGTATGATGACTTGCATGGCACCATGGAGTGCAACTTCAACTGGGACAATGAAACCCACTCCATTGTGAAAAGCCCCAACACAACAGCACACCTCATCACGGTCACACCTGAGCAGCGCCAGAAGTATGTAGAGGCGTACAGGAAATATATCAATAAGTAATAGGCTAAAATTGCTCTAAGATACGGATTCTCTCTTCGGTGCTCGGATGGGTGCTGAAGAGAGATTGTAGTTTATCGAAGAAACTCTGTGTGAGTTGCTTCGGATGGATAATGTAGAGTTGGGCAATGTCTTCACGTTGGATGTGCCCAAGTCCAGGATAAGCAGAAATCTTTCGGAGGGCAGAAGCAAGGGCAAGAGGGTTGCGTGTCAGTTCTGCACCACCTGCATCTGCCATGAATTCACGTTTGCGTGAAATGGCAAAACGCGTGAGGAGTGTGAGGAAATAAGCAATGGCAGCACAGACGATGGCTGCTATAATGACCACGATGATGGCAACACCACCACCTCCCTTACCATTGGAACGGCGTGAAGAGCCTCCACTCCAAAGGAAAACACGAAGCACACCACGTGTCAGGACAGTCAGCACAGTGGAGAGGATGCCCACAAACACGATGCTGACAATGAGTACACGGGTATCACGATTGCGGATATGAGTCAATTCATGTGCAATCACCCCTTCCAGTTCAGCATCATCCAGATAGTCGATGATGCCTCGAGTCAGGGTCACTGTGTAACTCTTCTGATTGATGCCCGAGGCAAAGGCATTGAGTTGGGGATCCTCAATGATGTTCACTTTTGGCATTGGCATACCGCAACTCATGCAGAGATTCTCCACCAGGTTATACACACGTGGATTCTCCTTGCGCTCCAGTGGCTTTGCTCCTGTAGCATGCTGAATCATCTGGGCATTGAACGTGTAGGCAATAGCGAGCCAGATAGCCACAATGATAACTGCCCAGGGTGCCCACCCGAGCCACATCTCATTGATGATGCTGGTGTCGAGGTAGAACTTTTCATTGCCGTACATGTCGTAGGTGCTCTGCACACCAAAAATGCAGCAGAACACCCACAACATGCCGAGGATGATGCATGGGAACATCAGGAGCAACATCATGCTGTTCCAGTTGTTTCTCACAATTTGAGATTGTATGCCGACGTATTGCATTCGGGGCTTTTAGAACTTGATTTCAGGTGCCTTCTCCACTTCTGCACGCTGAGAAGCCTCGATTTCGTACATGGCTTCCTTGTGGAATCCGAACATGCCAGCAAAGATGTTGCTTGGAAAACTCTGCACAGCGTTGTTAAGCTCACGGGTAGCAGAGTTGAAGTAGCGACGAACAGCAGCCAGCTTGTTCTCGATGTCTGCCAATTCGCCTTGCAACTGCATGAAGTTCTGGTTAGCCTTCAGGTCTGGATAAGCTTCCACCTGCACCTTCAAGCCAGCCAGAGCAGAAGTCAACTGCTGGTCAGCCTTGATCTTGTCATCGATGCTTGATGCATTCACACCCGCTGTACGTGCAGCAGTGATGTTCTCCAGGAGTTCCTTCTCGTGAGTGGCATAGCCCTTCACCGTAGCCACCAACTGGGGCACGAGGTCAAAACGCTGCTTCAACTGCACATCAATGTCAGCAAAAGCATTCTCACGATTGTTACGCAGTCTCACAAGGTTGTTGTACATGCCGATGATGGCAAGGATAATCACAACAACAACCGCAATAATGATAATAGTTGTAACCATAGTTGTTTGATAGTTTAGTAGTATATAGTTATTAGTAATGATGTTCTTTACGATTCATCATATTTGGTTGCAAAGGTAGTGTAAAAATGGTAACCGACCAAATTTTTAACGAATTTATATAAAACAACTTTCGCCTATGGGGTGTTCTGTTTTTGTTTTTTGTGGCAATACCTCAATATTTCACAAACGAAAACGGGTGTGTCATAGTCATGTTTACGTGCCTTTCATATCCATTTATATCACTCCTGCGTATTCAATTTATAGTGTTGCTGTATTGCGTTTTATTTTGAAAGTTGCAAAAAAATATTTGAAACTTTCAAAAATAAATTTGCAACTTTCAAATTATTTTTTCAAAGTTTCAAATTATATTAG
>JBGUGM010000196.1:0-3493 GCA_045111535.1 Bacteroidaceae bacterium | reverse complement strand
CAGTTATGTGAGGGTAGTATGCTGACTGCTGACAAGATCAAGAAGACAAAAGCATATAAGAGCATCCGGCAGTCACTGCTGGACCAGCTTGAGCGTGGTGGGAACGATCTGCCACACTTCAAGGACCTGGTGGAAGATTACATGAAAATGTACATCATCAAGGAACTGGCCAGCCATGACGTGCAGACTCGTGGGACCTTTGTTGAGTGGTCAAACAGTGAGACACAGTATGGATCCAAAAAGAATGACTCTGTAGATCAGGTCCTGAAGACTAACCAGCAGATGATCAAGCTCCTGGACATGTTAGGCATCAAGCCTGATGCTGGCCCTGGTGCGGATGATGAAGAGATGTGATCTCCCAAAAGAAGTCCGGGAATGGATCGACATTGTAGAGCAGGGAACATACCAATGCTGTGAGGAGCAGCAGCTGTTGGTTGAGCATGTGCAGCAGTGCTTTGAGACTGAAGACATCCACATAGACCTGGATCAGCTCAGCAACTACATGAGGATCTGTGAGAAGTATATTCCATTCCCACTGTTTCCCTGGCAGAAGTTTGTGATCACGCTGCATGACTGCACCTACTGGAGAGCTTCCGGGCAGCCCAGATGGCCGGATCTGCTTTGTGAGCTTGGCCGTGGTGCCGGCAAGGATGGCACCATTGCCATAGAGAGCATGTGCCTCACGTCTCCTTACAATGGCATCAAGGAATATGATGTGGACATCTGTGCCAACAATGAAGAGCAGGCAGTAAGACCGGTGCAGGACCTGACAGGATTCTTTGAGGAGCCGGCTGTCACCAGAAAGATCAAGAAGTTCTATGGCTGGACCAAAGAGCGGATCATCTGCACCAAGACAAGATCCGTGATCAAGGGAAGGACCAATAGCCCAAAGGGCAAGGACGGCCTGAGATCCGGCATAGTGGTCTTCAATGAGATCCACCAGTATCCCAATTATGACAACATCAACGTCTTCACCACCGGCCTTGGTAAGAAGAAGCATCCAAGGAGATCTTACTACACCACCAACGGTGATGTCCGTGGTGGTCCGCTGGATGATCTGCTGGATGAAGCGGAAGACATCCTCCGGGCCGGATCCGATGACAACGGCCTGCTGCCATTCATCTGCAAGCTGGACAGCAAAGAAGAGGTTGACGATGAGGCCAACTGGACAAAGGCCAATCCCTCACTGCCTTACCTGCCGGACCTGCTCCTGGAGATCCGGAAGGAATACAAGGACTGGAAGAAGAATCCTGACCGGCTGCCGGCATTCATGTCAAAGAGGATGAACCTGCCGGAGTCAGCCAAGGAGTCAGCGGTCACTGACTGGGACAGCATAGCGGCCACCAACAAGGAGCTGCCTGATCTGAGAGGATGGAACTGCAGTGTTGGTGTGGACTATTCAAAGACCACAGACTGGATGGCTGTCAATCTCCACTTCCGGAGCGGTGACCAGCGGTATGACATCAACAAGGCATGGATCTGCAGAGATTCCAGGGACATTCCCAGATTGAAGTGTCCGTGGAAGGAGTGGATTAAGACTGATCACCTGGAATTTGTGGATGACGTGGAAATCCATCCATCCATAGTAGCTGACTACATCCAGGAGATGGGTAAGATCTATAACATCAGTATGGTAGCTATTGACTCCTACCGCTATTCCCTCCTGTCAGATGCACTGTCAAAGGTGGGGATCAGCAAAGATCAGAAGAACCTGATGCTGGTGAAGCAGACAGACATCATCAAGGTGGTGCCGGTCATAGACCACTGCTTCCTCAACAGGTATTTCCACTGGGGAAACAATCCTGTGCTCCGGTGGGCCACCAATAACACAAAGACAATAAGATACGGCAGAGATGTGGGAGCTGATAAAGGCTCCTTTGTTTATGCCAAGATTGAAGGAAAGAGCAGGAAAACGGATCCTTTTATGGCTCTTGTGGCCAGCATGGTGGCAGAGTCCACCATCAAAGAGCGTCCGAAAATCAACAAAGTCAATGTCATTGCATTCTAAGGAGGTGATTGAATGGCATGGATCAATGACTTCCTGGAAAAGCTGTTTCCGGTCAAGGAGAAATACGGACCGGATGCGTCCTCTGTAGTGATCGACATCCCTGCAGAGCTGTACTACAAGGAACTGGCCATTTATACGGCCTCTTCACTTATCAGCAATGCCATCAGCAGATCTGAGATCCGGACCTTTGAGAGAGGGATCCCGGTCAAGAAGCGTGACTATTATCTGCTGAATGTCTCTCCAAACATGAATGAGACTTCCAGCGTCTTCTGGCACAAGGTCATCAACAGGGTGATCCGCAATGGTGAGGCCCTGGTGGTGGAGGCCGGAGGCAGCCTGTACTGTGCTGACTCATACACCAGAGCTCTGGAACGTCCCATCCTGGGTGACATTTATGAATCTGTGGCTGTGGGCAACTTCACATTCAACAAGAAGTTTGACCAGTCAGACAGTTACCTGTTCCGGCTGGACAACATCAATGTGAGGGTCCTGATTGATGGGATGTATGCGGAATACGGCAAGATCCTGTCATCCGCTGCCAAGGCCCTGAAACAGTCCAATGGTCAGAAGTACAAGCTCCACATTGACGGTGTGAAGGCCGGTGATACTGAGTTCAACAATGAGTTCAACAACTTTATCACCAAGCAGCTGAAGACCTACATGGAGAGTGACAACGCTGTGTATCCGGAGTTTGACGGATACAAGCTGGAAGCGGATCCGACATACGGCAACGGCAAGAGCGGATCTGCTTCAGATTTTGTTGCACTGAAAAAGGAGCTCTTTTCCAGTGTGGCAGGAGCTTTCCACATTCCGGAGAGCATGATGACCGGCAACATCACAAACATGGCTGACATCATCGGATCCTTCCTTACCTTTGGTGCGGATCCGTATGCAGACATGATCACAGAGGCCCTCAATAAAGAGGCAGGTGTGGACAACTTCCTTGCCGGCAATTATTACCAGGTGGACACCAGCAGGATCATGCACAGAGATGCATTTGACGTGGCTGCTGATGTCTCCAATCTTATTTCGTCTGGTGTGAAGTGCATTGATGAGGTCAGGGAGATGCTGGGTGATGCTCCACTCAACACAGACTGGTCCAAGAAGCACTTCATTACTAAGAATTTTGAGGAGATCGAAAGATTCCTGACATCAACTGAGAAAGGAGGTGAATGACGGTGAGAAAGAAACTGTTTTATCAGATCTCAACATCCGGCAGGACTGCAGACATTAACATCTACGGTGACATTACCGGCAATGCTGAGCTGATCAATGCATGGATGGACACTGATACAGGTGCCGTATCTGCAAGAAGCATTGTGCAGGAGATCCAGGAGCTGGACGTGGACACAATCAATGTCTACATCAACAGCTATGGTGGTGAAGTAGCTGAAGCACTTGCCATCTATTCTGCCCTTAAACGTCATTCGGCATCGGTGCACACGTTCTGTGATGGTTTCGCCTGCTCTGCAGCCACCATCATCT
>JBGUGM010000195.1:0-9886 GCA_045111535.1 Bacteroidaceae bacterium | reverse complement strand
AAAAAGGTATCGGGATGTAGCGCAGTTGGTAGCGCACTACGTTCGGGACGTAGGGGTCGCGTGTTCGAGTCACGTCATCCCGACATGCAGAAGCCCATCGCATCATTGCGGTGGGCTTCCTTTTTGTTGCGTATTCCTCCCAATCTCCGTGTTTCACAGCCATTGGTGTGCCTCACCGTATGCCTCTGCATGGCGTTGCCGTAAAGCCCTGACCAATTTAGCGTGAATACACAACACACTTTAGCGTGAGTACTCGAATCAATTTAGCATGATTACACAAATCAATTTGGCTTGATGACACAAAACGATTTAGCTTGATGACACAAATGCATTTGGCTTGATGACACGAATACATTTGGCTTGATGACACAAAAGTGTAATCAGGCTAAAGGGAAATATGTTATCAAAATAGATAGTGATGAGTTAACAGGCTACATAGGTATGGGTATTCAGGCTACATGGCTCAGAGGCATACCCACACACCACATGGAGCCTGTTGGCAACAGGCCTTGGGGATGTACGGCAAGATGTCTTAGGAATCTACTGCAAGAGTACTTGCGAGATGAATGTGTCAGTTGAGGGCGATGTGCTGTACAGTCACCTCTTCGTTGAGGAAGAGGCTGGCACTCTCACGGAACTTCGTGGCTGACTCAGTAGTCAGATACTGGCAGGTGCCTCCACGGGTAAGATGCGCATCCATTTCTGGATGACGACGAAGATAGTCCTCAAGGCTGGAGGCGATGTACTGACCTTGGGGAATAATTTTTATAGTTGAGAGTTGAGAGTTGAGAGTTGACAGTTGAGAGTCAACGTTAACATTCATGTTTTGGAGTTGCTGCTCTATCTTTGGGAGCAGGAGGGGGAAATGGGTGCATCCGAGGATGATGGTGTCGATGAGGGGGTCTTGTTCAAGGAGTTTCTGAAGGGAATCCTTGACGAAGTAGTCGGCACCGGGCTTGTCAAACTCGTTGTTCTCCACCAGTGGCACCCACATGGGACAAGCCTGCCCGATGACGGTGCAGTCGGGATAGAGTTTCTCGATTTCCAGATTATAGGACTCGGACTTGATGGTGCCCTCTGTGGCAAGCACTCCAATATGCTTGGTGCGGGAGAGTTCACCCACCACTTCGGCTGTGGGGCGTATGACACCGAGCACACGCCTGTCGGGGGCATACTGGGGCAGGTACTTCTGCTGAATGGAGCGTAAGGCCTTGGCTGAGGCTGTGTTGCACCCGAGGATGACGAGCGGACACCCCATCTCGAAGAGTTTCTTGACGGCTTGGAGGGTGAACTCATACACCACATCGAATGAACGCGTACCGTAAGGGGCACGCGCATTGTCGCCGAGGTAGATGTAGTCATACTCGGGCATACGCTGACGAATGCCATCAAGGATGGTCAAGCCGCCATAGCCAGAATCAAAAACGCCAATAGAGCCCGTGTCCATTTGCTATTTGTCTATTTACTATTTGATGCCAAGTTGTGTAAGGACTGCATCCGTGCAGTTCTCCCCATCACCACTGATGTAGGGGTAGGCATTGACATCGGTGTTGAGCACGTAGGCATAGTTGTGTTTCTTGCCGACAGCATCAATGGCTTCCTTCAGCAGTGCGTGGACAGGCTCCATCAACTCTTCCTCTGCCTTGGTGAGCAGTTCCTGCGCTTCCTTCCTGAACAGGAGGCTCTGATCCATCAGTTGTTGCAGTTCCTTCTGGCGCTTGAGCATGATGTTCTCAGGGAAAGTCTTCTGCCCGTCAAGATACTCGATGAACTTCTTGGAGAAGTCCTGCTCCGAGCGCTCCATCTCTTGGTCATAGGTCTTCTTCAACTCTTCGAGGCTCTTCATAGCCTGCTGATACTGAGGCATGGCGTGAAGCACGTCGTTGTAGGAGAGATAACCAAAGTGCTGGGGCTGGATGAGCACCTGCTGGGGACTGTTGGAAGAGGAAAGCACTGTTTCCTGTGCTGCGATGAAGCCAACACAAGCAAACAGTGCTATAAGAATACAAATTTTCTTCATCTGAAGAAAGTTTAGGGTTTAGAGATTAGGGGTTTACTTCGCACCCACCTTAGCCTTCACTTGGTCGGTGACGTCAGTGGCACCCGTGCCAATGTAAGCGCAAGCACCTGCTGGAATAATGTAGGTGAAGCCACCTGCTGCACCCACTTCCTGCACAGCCTTCATGATTTTCTCCTGAATCTCAGACATCTTGGTCTGATAAGTCCTCTGGAGTTCCTGCTCGCTGGTCTGACCAAACTGCTGGTACTCCTGAATGGCTTTCTGGATGTCCTGCTCACGATAAGTGCGGAGAGTCTCGGAGAGGGTAGCCTTTTCCTTCTCGTATGCCTCGTTTTTGGCAGTGATGTCTGCCTCCTTGCGCTTCAACTCATCGTCGAACTGCTTCTGGAGGTTCTGAATTTCTGTCTGCAGTGCTGTCACCTCAGACATACCCTGAGCAACTGCATCTACATCTACGTGTCCAATCTTCTGTGCGAACATGGTCATTGGCAAAGCCAAGAGCATCGCAAAAATAATCTTTTTCATTGTTGTTTAGTTATTTGAGTTTTGAGTTCTTTTTATGGGGTTGTTGGGTTTATTGGGTTGAATGGGAACCTTCCGGATGGAGAAGTTCGCCCAGCGCGTGGGCTGGTGGGCTGGTTAATGGGTGTAGCCCAGTTTCAGGAGCACTTCCTCGCTGATGTCAATCTTGGGAGAGGCATAAATGATGCTGCCACCTGAGGCGCGGTCAAGCACCAACTGATAGCCTTTCTGGTCGCAGATGTCCTTAACGGCATTGTAGATTTCATCTTGGATGGGGGCAAGGAGGCTCTGACGCTTCTTGTAGAGTTCACCTTCGCTGCCGAAGTACTTCTTCTTCAAGTCGCTGGCTTCCTTCTCCTTCGCCATGATGGCTTCCTCAGCCTTGGTCTTCTGCGTGTCGGAGAGGAACACCGACTCCGACTGGTATTTCTTGTAGAGGGTCTCGGCTTCGTTGAGCAATGCCTCCACTTCGCCTTCCCACTGCTTGGATACTTGGTTCAATTGTTCGTTGGCACGCTCGTAGGCAGGCACATTCTTGAGGATGTACTCCATATCGACGAGTGCAAACTTCTGTGCATTGGCAGCAATGGCAGCCAAAAGCACAATCATGGTCAATAAAAGTTTCTTCATATTGTTTAGAATTCTTGGCCGAGGATGAAGTGGAATTGGCTTCCGCTATAACTCTTCGAGCCGTTAATGTTATCAAATCCGTATGCCCAGTCAAGACCCATCAGACCCACCATCGGGAGGAAGAGACGCACACCAACACCTGCTGAGCGCTTCATGTCGAAGGGGTTGAACTTCTTGATTTCTGACCACGCATTACCTGCCTCGGCAAATGCCAATGCATAGATGTTGGTGGAACCTTGCAGGAGGAGCGGGTAGCGGAGTTCGAGGGTCATGCGGTCATAAGCATAGCCATAGTTGTAACCCTGTGTGAGGGCACCATTGTCGTAACCACGCAATCCGATAGTTTCGGAGTAGTAAGAGGAGGAGTAGCCTGACATACCGTCACCACCCACGTAGAAGGTCTCAAAGGGTGACTTCTTATACTGGTTGTAGTGACCGAGCAGACCAAAGTCGAAACGTGACATCAGCACGAAGCACTTCTTGGCGCTGCCAAGCGGAACAAAGAAGCGGGAGTTGAACTTCCACTTGTGGTACTCAATCCACTTGTACTTGCGGCTCATGTCGCTCTGGTAGTCGGCATTGCGGTAGTCAGTTGCCATGTGCTCGTAGTCCTCTCCGTCCCAAAGCGAGTAAGGTGGTGTGAACGACACAGACGCACTGATCTGTGAACCGTTACGTGGGAAGATGGGATTGTCGAGAGATGAACGTGTCAGACTGAGCGTCATGTTGATGTTGTTACAGTTGCCGTTCTGGATGATGAAGTATTCCCATTCCTTCATCATGTAACGGGTGTAACCCAACGATGCCGTGAAGCGGAAGTTATTGTCAGGCCATGAGAGGCGCTTTCCGAATCCAATGCTGATACCAAACATCTCGATGTACTTATCGGGATCGTAGTAGTTGGAGTAGTTGTTGTAGTAACTGCTGTTGTAGTTGCCCGCTCCATAAAGCATGGAGTAGTAACTATTGTAGTAGTTGCTGTTGTAGTAACTGCTACTGATGTCTGTCTGGCGAGAGAAGAAAGCACTGATGGAGAGTTGGTTAGGACGCTTGCGACCAAACCAGGGGTCAAGGAACGAGATGCTGTACGACTGGTAGTAAGAACCGTTGGTAGAAGCACTAAGTTCCAGTTCCTGTGCATCACCCTGTGGGAAGATGCCACGATGCAGACGATTCTTGCCAAAGAGGTTGCGCATGGAGAAGTTGGTGAACTTCAAACCCACCTTACCGATGACACCTGTCTGTCCCCAACCCAGCGAGAATTCAATCTGGTCGCTGGCTTTAGGAGTCAGTCCAATCTCGAGGTCCACCGCTCCGTTCACTTGGTCGGGCTTAATCCATTCGTTAGGATTGAGGGCTTCAGGGTCGAAGTGTCCCATCTGTGAGATGCCCATTGCTGTCTCCCTAAAGGCTTCCATGCTGAAGAGGTCACCTGGCTTGAGCATCAGTTCACGACGCACCACCTCCTCATACACACGGGAGTTACCATAAATCTTGATTTTGTTGATGGAGGCTTGTGTGCCCTCAGAAATGCGGATTTCGAGGTCAATGGAGTCACCATCCACATCCACTTCCACGTCATTCACCTGATTGAAGACGTAGCCTTGATTGAAATAACTGTTGGTGACAGATTGGTCATCTGTCATCAGGCGCTTCCTGATGTGGGTCTTGTTATAGACATCGCCTCGCTTCATTTGCAACGTCCTGTTCAGTGCTTCTGTGCTGTAGAGTGTGTTACCCACCCAACTGATGTTGCGCACATAGTACTTGTCACCCTCATCAATGTGGAGGAAGACATCCACCAAGTTATCACCCACATTTACCACGCTGTCAGCATAGATATAAGCATCGCGGTAACCGAGTTCGTTGTACTTCTCGATGACGCGATCTTTGTCCTCTTCAAACTTCTCTGCCACGAATTTCTTCGCTTTGAGGAAACTCTTGAAGCCCTTCTCGTTGGTCTTCTTCAAAAGACCACCCGAGAAGAAGCCGCCATGGAACTTCTTGGTGGCGAGATTGTTATTACCTGTGATGTGGATTTTGTTGACCTTCACCTTCTCCTTCTTGTCAATGTTTACATCGACAATGAGTTGGTCTTGCTGAGCAGGGTCGTCGTGTTGCATGATGTTCACCTCAGCATTCTTGAAACCCTTCTCATCGAAGTATTTCTTGACGATAATCTTCGCCTTGTCCACCATGTTGGGCGTGAGTTGGTTGCCTTTCACAATGCCCATCTTCTCCTGCAGGTCATCGTGCTCGGACTTCTTCACACCATTGATGTTGATTTGGGACACGCGTGGACGCATGGTCAGATAGATTTTCAGGAAGACTTTCTCGTCAACAATGCTGTCTGCTGTAATCTTCACGTCAGAGAAAAGTCCTTGTTTCCAATATCTCTTCACTGCTGCCGTAATCTCGTCGCCTGGCACAGAAATCATCTCACCGACAGTGAGTCCGGAGAGTCCAATCAGTATGTAGTCGTCGTAGTTATGGGCACCTTCCACAGCGATTCCTCCAATCTCGTATTTCTTCTCCTGCCCATATACGATGGTAGGTTCTGTCAGCACTTGCGCCTGGAGGCTCGTCAGCGCTGACACCAGAAAAACGGATGTGAGTATGATGAATCTAAGAATCCTCATGTATATGTATATAATGTATCGTTATTTGTTCTCGGTCACTTGCTCGCCTGTCTTGCCGAAACGGCGTTGACGGCTCTGATAATCCACAATTGCCTTGTGAAACTCCTCTTCCTTGAAATCAGGCCAATAGAGGTCGGTGAAATAGAACTCGGAGTAAGCGCACTGCCACAGCAGATAATTGCTCAGACGTTCCTCGCCACCTGTGCGAATCATCAGTTCGGGGTCAGGCATGAAATTAGTGGCAAGATGCTGGTTGATGGTATCTTCGTTGATGGCATCAACAGCCAAAGTGCCGTCCTTCACCTCTTGGGCAATCTTCTGGACAGCCTGAGTGATTTCCCACTTGGAAGAATAACTGAGTGCCAACACCATGCATGTCTTGGTGTGGGTCTTGGTACGTTCTTCCATATAGTTGCACACGTCCTGCACTGCCTGAGGCAGACGGCTCTTGTCGCCAATCACACGGAAACGGGCATTCTTCTTCATGAAGAGTTCTTCCTCCAGGTGTTTCAGCAACAGTGCCATTAAGGCTGCCACTTCGTCAGCAGGGCGATTCCAGTTCTCCGTTGAGAATGTATAGAGCGTCAGATATTCCACTCCCAGATTGACGGCTGCGGTCATGATTTCCTTCACGCGTTCCACGCCTTCCTGATGACCGTAGGTTCTTTCCCTGCCTCGTGCCTTCGCCCAACGCCCGTTGCCGTCCATGATGATGGCAATGTGACGTGGCACTCGAGTCATATCTATTTGTTCTTTATACATATTCTTTATCTTTATGTCTTAATCGTTAGCACACTTGCGGTATTTCGGGCAGAGGTCGTAGGAGATGTACACCATTGTCCATGAATAACTGTCCTTGTTCTTCAAGAACCCGCTCTTGACTTTGTAGGGGTCTTCGATACCATCCAGTTTGTCGCTCATGGAGAAGCGCATAGACCAATCGAGTCCCACATTCCAACGTGGCTTGAATTTGTACTTCACGCCAAAACCCACAGGGATGTTCATGGTCAGTTCCTTGTTGCCATAGGTGAAACCCAGTCCCATCTGGATGTAGGGTGTGAGTTTCTTGTGCCCTTTGTAACCCGTTCCTGTGCCATAGCCCCAGAAGTTAAGTTCGTATTGGCAACCTAAGTCAATCAGCGAGTTGTTGAAGTTCCATTTTTGTCCCTTCTTGTCGGGAAACTTGTTCTTGCCCTTGCTGGCATCGCCCTTCACACTTCCGTAGCCGAGGTCAAATTTCAGTGCCATGCGTGGGTTGATGTTGTATCTTCCCATGAGTCCACCCGCCATCGTCACGTTCTTGTAGAAGCCGCTGGTATTGGCGTCGCCCATATAGAAGCCTAGGCCACCCATCGCACCGAGTTCCAGCGCATATTCCAGTTCTTGCGCATGCACGCCCACTGCGAAAAGGAGAGTGACGATTATTGTATAGAGCCTTGCCATACCTTGCCGTTTTCCTGGATAATCCATAGATTGTTGTCCACAGCGACGATGCTTGCCACGCCGTTGGCTGGTTTGAGATCCGTAGGCATGGGGTATTTCTTCGACTGTGGATGCCACGTGATGCCGTTGTCATCTGAACGGTAGAGTTCACTGTATGCTCCTTCTTCCTCACCGATGGCATACAACGCACCGTCGTAGCAGGTCACGCTGGGGTGGTCGAAGTGAGGCATTCCGTATGTATTGTCAAGCGTTATCTGTATGTAAGCCCAAGGCTGGTTGGTGCTGACGTCTTCAGTGGCGTTCTTGTACCAAGTCACACCATGCTGGGTGTTCTGGCTTGAAAGTCCCGTCATCACTGTTACCTGCATATTGTTATTGGTGCCAGAAGGGTAGGTGATGGAGTTGATAGAAGTTTCGGGCAACATCTCCAAGTCCTTCGTGCCTTCCACTGTCCATGTGTCGAAGTCGGAGGAGCCGATAATGGAGGTGCCGTCGTAGGCATAAAGGTAGTAGGCATCGGCAGCCAACAAACGCTCCACCTTTTTGTTGGAGGCTTTAGTCCATGTGGCATCTACCTGTTTAGGTGTAGCGTAGTAGATGTAACCATCATTGCCTAAACCATAAAACTTATTGTTGAACAGCACGATAGAACCATTGTCAACAGGAATGCTGGCAGGCTTGCTCCATGTCTTGGCGTCCTTTGCCTTAGCAGAAGTCACCACGGGCTGTTCGTCTTTGTCTTGGGCAAAAACAAAGACTTTATCATCCACATAGAAAGCCTTGCTGGCTCCTGTGATGGCAAGGTTGGAGGTGATGGTCTTCCATTCCAATGTGTCGGTATTACCCACATGCTTGTAGATGTCCACCTTATAAATTCTCTTGGAAAGTCCGTCGGTAGAGGCACACAGCAATTCTACCGTCTTGCTGAAATCAATGACTGTTGTACCCGACTCTATGGGGTAGTAGAGTTCGTCTTCGGGTTGCAGTTTGTAATAGAAATAACCCTGACCATAAACGGAGGGAACCACCTCCTTCAAGTCCACCCAGTTGGGCAATGAATCTACGGTGTAGATGTGTCCGTTCAGTTGGTCAATATTGAAGAAAATTTGGCTACCGTATATCGTTTTTGAAACGATGGTGTCGGTGGCGTTGCCATATTTGTCGTACTTCTTGGCCTTGGCATCACAGGTGATGCTGTTGACAGAGAAGTCGGTGATGGCGCACTGTGGTGTAGTTTCAATATGATCGCTGCCCAAGCATGACGCAAGTACTAACACTGTCATCATCAGCACAGTCATGCTCCTGAACGTATGCTTCTTATCTAATTTCTTCATTGTTCGCAATAAGCCAATATACAAAACGGTGCAAAATTACGAACAATTTTTGCATCTACGAAGCGTTAAGCCTGATTTTAACGGATTTTAGGCTATATTAAGGAATAATTAAGTTGTTTTGAGCAAATTGCACAGTTCTTTCATACCCTCGCTGGCTCCCTTCATGATGTGGTGGATGCCCAAATTGGGGTTGTAAGGCACGTCTTTGGGGTCAATGAGGTAAATCTTACAATGCTCATTGGCGAAGTTCAGCAAACCTGCTGCAGGATATACATTGAGGGAGGTGCCGATGACCACGAGGATGTCTGCTTGGCTCACCTTCTCAACAGCAGGCTCAATCATGGGTACACTCTCGCCAAACCACACAATGAAAGGACGTAACTGACTGCCATCCTTCGCCTTGTCGCCCATACGGATGATGGGGTTGTCTTCGGGCAGGGTGACGATGCAGTTCGGGTCGTTCGGATTACGGGAAGAGGTGGCTTTCATCAGTTCGCCATGGAGGTGGATAATGTTGTGTGAACCAGCACGTTCATGCAGATTATCCACATTCTGTGTGATGACGGTTACATTGAACTGGTCTTCAAGGCTTGCCACGAGTTTGTGTCCCTCGTTGGGCACCACACTGCTCAACTGCTGGCGACGCTCGTTGTAGAACTTTTGTACCAGTTTGGGGTCACGTTCGTAACCCTGAATACTTGCCACTGCCTCTACGGGATACTGTTCCCAGAGACCACCGCTGTCGCGGAAAGTGCTGATGCCGCTTTCCGCAGACATGCCAGCACCTGTTAAGAATACTAAGTTTTTCATGCTGTTATATAGGTTTTTAGTCTGTTATCATGTTAATAAGCCACTTTACACGGAATACCGAGTTGTTCCACCTGTGCACCGATGGCATCCAGCACTTCGGGTGAAGCCTTTTTCAGTCCATGAGCAGGAGTTTCGCGATCAATCGTATAAATCATCACCTCACGTGGATGTATCTCGCTAACCGTCTTTAGCCAAGGTTGTACAAAATCCTCACCAGTGTTATCCGCAGACTGTCCCTTGTATTCACCTGTCATAAACATGGTCTGAATGATACAACGATTGCCAAACTCTTTCAACTTCTCGATGATTTTCTCTACCTCATAAGTGCCGTTGGGACGGTCCACCAGTTTGATGTAATCAGCAGAAATAGTGTCGAGTTTGCAGATGTTATTGTCCACTTTGCAAAGAGCATTAAACACGGGCTGACGCAGGATTTGGGTGGCATTGGTCAAGACGCTCACCTTGGCGTTAGGAAAGTAGTGGTCACG
>JBGUGM010000194.1:0-45684 GCA_045111535.1 Bacteroidaceae bacterium | reverse complement strand
ACCACCCTGACCAGGATACCATGCCTGGAGGAGAGCATCGTAAGAGCCTTCCACGCTACCGAATGCGATGGCAGAACCAGAGCAGTTCACAAACACAACAGGCTTGCCTGTAGCGTGCATTGCCTTGACAAGACGCTGCTGCACTGCTGGCAGTTCAATGTCTTGCTTGTCACCACCTTCACCTTCCATACGGGCAGAGATACCACCGATGATGATGATGGCATCCACATCGCTCACTTCCTTGGCGAGGTCATCGAACTCGATGAGTTTGCGCTCGCAGATGTCACCACGCAGCATCGCGAAGTTGCCATTGCCGTGCTTATACTCAATCACGATGTCGTAAGTCTCACCTGCCTTCACAGGGAAAGACTTGTAGTTGGCACCACCACGACCAAAGCCGAAGCCGAAGCCACCACGACCACCACCGCCTTGTGCCTCTTCCACGACGTTGCCGTTCACCTTGAGCACATAGCCGTTATCGGTAGAGAGGGTGTATTGCATATCACCTGTGAAGGTTGCCTTGTACTTACCGGAGAGGCGTACAGACAGCGTGTCCTTGCTGACACCCTGAGCAAAGCCCCAAGCACCGAAAGTGGAGAAGTTCAGTTCGTTGTAGTAGTTCGTCACAGCAGGCTTACCGCTCAGGCTGTTGTTGTTGAAGAACTCAGCCATGATACCCTTGCCACCGTTGAACTCCTGCAAGTGATGGATAGTGGTGTAGCCGTCAGAAAGTTCACAAGCCTTCTTGTAGAACACCTCCGTATTAGGCAGCGCATTCTTGATACCCTCGAGGAGAGAGTGCTGGTGAGCCTTGGTAGGAGTGCCACCATAGTTACCGTTCAGCAACTCCACATCGTCAGCGTTAGGACCTAACACAGCGATTTTCTTCAAGTTTTTCGAAAGAGGAAGAACGCCCTTGCTGTTCTCGAGCAGCACCATCGACTCGCGGGCTGCCTGAGTGGCAAGGTCATTATTGCTTTCGCTGCTGATCACCTCAGGAGCAAGATTTGCCCAAGGAAGCATCTCGGCAGGGTCGAACATACCCAACTCGAAACGTCCATAGAGGGTCTTGCGGAGGTGGTAGTCGAGGGTGCTCTCCTGAATGAGACCTTTCTCCAAAGCCTCAGTCAGCACCATGAACACCTTACCGCACTCAAGGTCAGTACCGTTCAGCACAGCATCCACAGAAGCCTCCAGTGGACCTGCGTGTGTCTCGTGCTGACCACGGTTGTAGAAGTTATTGATGGCATCACAGTCGGTGAGCACGATGGCATCGTAGCCCCACTTGTTGCGGAGGATGTCAACCAACAGACGGTCACTGGTGCAGCAAGGCTTGCCTTCATAACGGTTGTAGGCACACATCACCTCACGCACATTACCCTTCTTCACCAATGCCTTGAAGGCAGGGAGATAAGTCTCCCAGAGGTCACGCATTGACACAGAAGCGTTGTAGGAGTGACGCAAGGGCTCTGGACCGCTGTGCACAGCATAGTGCTTGGCACAAGCGTGGGTCTTGAGGTACTTGTCGTCGTTGCCCTGCATACCGAGCACCGTCTGCACACCCAGCACAGCGTTCAGGTAGGGGTCTTCACCGCAAGTCTCCTGACCACGTCCCCAACGAGGGTCACGGAAGATGTTCACGTTCGGGCACCAGAAAGTCAACTCTGGGTTGCCAGGATAGTAAGTGACACCCATGGGCACGTTGAAGAGTTTGGGGTCATTGTGGTTGGTGCGGTTCCAGTTGGCACGTGCCTCGTCCGACACCGTAGAGAACACTTCATACATCTGCTGAGGATTGAAGGCAGCAGCCATGCCGATAGGCTGAGGATACACCGTGTAGTCACCCTGACGCACACCGTGACATGCCTCACTCCACCAGTTGTAGGAAGGAATGCCGAGACGATCCACTGAGATGGACTTGTTCATCATCAGACCCACCTTCTCCTCGGGAGTGAGCAGAGAAAGCAGATTCTCCACACGCTCCGTGTAAGACAGGGCAGTGTTCTGATAAGGGTACTTCTGTGGAGCAGGTCCTTCAGTCACCACAGCCTTGATGGAGAGTGCACCGAGGGTGTTGCCCTGCTTGTCGAGCAACTGCACACTGCGGAAACTCTTACCAATGGACTTGGCTGGATTGAACACCACCAATACAGAAGCAGACTGACCTGGAGCCACTGCCTCCTCGGGATACTGTGCCTGAATGCACTCGCAACTGGGTTTTACTTCGCCGATGGCAACAGGTGCCTTCGACTTGTTCTTGAATGTGAATGTGTGACAAATCGCGCCTTCTGCCGCATTGACATTTCCGAAGTCGTACTCGTAAGAGTCGAACGAAACGGCGCTCTTCTTTTGTGCCCAAACAGGTGCTGCAAGGAGCATGGCACAAACGCAAATAGCGAATAGTTTTTTCATCGATGAATATTGATTATTGATAATAATTAGGTTTTTGGTGGCACAAAGGTACAAAAAAAAGTGAAAAGTGAAAAATGAAAAGTGAAAAATTTGTACTTTTGCAAACAATATAACGGAAACGACTATGCGAATTTGTTACGTAGTGGCGATGAAGGCAGAAGCACAGCCCTTCATTGAACGGTATGGCATCCAGCAGGTGGAAGGATTCTTCGCTCCCCTTCCCTGCGAACTTTACGAAGGCGAAGTGAATGGCGCCACCCTCGACGTGGTGCTGAACGGTATGCAGCATGACAGCAACCTGATTGGTTGTGAAGCGGCATCAGTGGCAACCCTGAGTGCTATTCAACGTCTGCACCCCGACATCGTGGTGAACTCAGGCACTTGTGGTGGCTTCAAGAAGCATGGTGCCGACATTGCTGAAGTGTTTATCGGCAATGGGGTGATGTTCCACGATCGCCGTGTACCAGGCGACGATGCTTGGTGCACACAGGGCATCGGCAACTATCCTGTCTGGGAAGGAAGTCAGGCACTGGCTCAAGCCTTAGGCATGAAAATGGGCAAGGTCACAACGGGCTCGTCGTTGGACATGCAACCCTGTGACCTTGAAATCATCGAAAAGCATGGGGGACAACTGAAAGATATGGAAGGTGCCGCAGTCGCCTTCGTCTGCTCCCTGTTCAACATCCCCATCCTCTTTGTCAAGTCCGTCACCGACCTCTGCGACAGCGGTGCCGAAACTTTCGAGGAGTTCTCACGCAACCTCCACCATGCCTGTGAAACATTAAAAGTAGCCAATGAACGCGTCATTGACTACTTAGTAGAACACTTGGATTAACAAACCACGTATTTTTTTGAACACGAACCTTTAGCTCGGCGTAGCCAATTTCACGAATTAAACGAATTGAACGGATTTTTTATTCGTGTCTATTCGTGTGATTCGTGTTCGTTTCTATTTATCCGCAGTTTTATTTAATTCGTGTAATTCGTTTAATTCGTTGTTTTTTATTCATTCACGTTTTCCTCTTCCAGCGAGTGGAACGAACTGCCGTCAAAGCAGTGAGTACAGATCTGGCACTTCTCCAAGCCAATAGCCTTCACAATCGTTTCGAGTGAAGAGAACTTGAGGCTGTCGAGGTTCAGGCGACGGGCAATCTCCTCCACCATGGCCTTGTATTCAGGCGAATTCGTGGTGGCGTATGCCTTGATGCGCTCAGCAGGCACCTCCACGTTCTGTGCCGTCTGTGCATCTGCCAACATCGTGGCAGTGCGTGAATGCGTCTCCAAGTCCTTGATGACACGGCGTGTCACGAGTTCCAGTTCTGACTTGCTGGCAGAGAAGTTCACGAAAGGACAAGCATAAATCAGCGGTGGGCAGGCAATACGCATGTGCACCTCCTTCGCACCCAGTTCCTTCAGCACCTTCGTGTTCTCGCGCAACTGTGTGCCGCGCACGATAGAGTCATCGCAGAACAGGCAGCGCTTACCCTGCAGCATATCCTTATTCGGGATGAGTTTCATCTTCGCCACGAGGTTACGCACCGCTTGACTTGGTGGCATGAACGAACGTGGCCATGTCGGTGTGTATTTGCTGATGCCACGCTGATAAGGAATCTTGCTGCCGGCGCTGTAACCCACAGCCATGCCGATACCCGAATCAGGGATGCCACCCACACAATCTACCTCCGTATCGTCTGTCTCGCCCATCACGCGACCTGTCTCGAAACGCACATCCTCCACTGTCTTGCCTTCGTACGAAGAAGTGGGGAATCCGTAGTAGATCCAGAGGAACGAACAAATCTGCATCTTCTTGTTGGGCTTGCGCAACTGCTCCATGCCATCGGCACGCAGACGCACAATCTCGCCAGGACCCACGAAGTAAGTCGTCTCATAACCCAAGTTCGGGAATGCTGTGTTCTCACTCGTCACAGCCATTGCCCCCTCCTTCTGTCCGACCACAATCGGGGTGCGTCCCCAAGCGTCACGGGCAGCGATGATGCCATCCTCCGTCAGCAGCAGCATTGAGCAAGAGCCCTTCACTGTCTTGAACACATTCTCGATGCCCTCCACAAAGGTCTTGCCCTGCACAATCAGCACGCCCACCAACTCCGTCGGATTGATTTTGCCCGACGAGAACTCCGACAGATACATGTTCTCAGCCAGCAGTTTGGAGGCAATCTCCTCCATATTGTTGATTTTCGCCACAGTCACGATGGCAAAACGCCCCAAATGGCTGTTGAAGAGCATAGGCTGCGCATCCGTGTCACTGATGATACCGATGCCCGACTCCCCTTCAAACTTAGGCAGTTCAGCCTCGAAGCGTGTACGAAAATAAGTGCTCTCAAGATTGTGGATAGCGCGGTAGAAACCCTTCTCCTTGCTGTACGAAGCCATACCTCCGCGTCTTGTACCGAGGTGTGACTGATAGTCAGTGCCATAGAACAGGTCTGCCGCACATTTTTCCATTGATACGGTCCCGAAAAAACCTCCCATAAGTAGTAATGCGTTTGAATTCGACTGCAAAGTTAATGAAAAGTTAGGAGTTAGAAGTTAGGAGTTAGAAGTTTTTTGCAATGTATATCCCAAAATTGCCCAAAACATCCAAAAATGAGGAAATCAAACCCCTGAAAAAATGTTGAACGGTAAAAAAGTAAAAAAGTAAAAAGGTAAAAAACATCATGGTTTGGGGGATTATTAATAGGGGGAGTACGGTAAATAAATATTATTTATATATTTATTATATATATTATATATATATTTATTATGCGCGTACACGTGAAAGAAAAAATGACTTTTTTACTTTTTTACTTTTTTACTTTTTAACCGCTTTCGGGGTAACGCCGCCTTTATCAAGAACGAGACACTGCAAATAACCCTATCGTGCCTTGCCCGTAGCCTCTGGTCTGAGACCCTCACAAAGACTTGCTTGACTCCCCCGCAAAGACACGCGTGCGTTGCCCGTAAAGACACCAACGCATACGTAAAACACCTGTCAAAATAGCCGAAAATGGTTACCAGTTACCAAAAAAGCAGAAAAAACGCAACAAACTTGCATATCTCAAAAATATTTATATATACCCTCACTTATTCGCAACTTTGGCTTCGCTCGGTTTTCACCACATTGGCTTCACCTAAGTTACTCGCGTTCGAAAATAAAAATAATTGTAAAATTATTTTGTATTTTGCTCACTTATTCGTAACTTTGTACCCGTATTTATAAAGAAAATCTTTTACAACCTATTGAATATGAATACTACATTACAAAGAAGTCTTTTTATGCGGGCAATCATGGTGATGCTCGTGATGTTGGCGTCGGTGACGGCAGGAGCACAGGAAATGGCATCGTGGGTACTCTGGAACAAGACTGAAAGCACATTGTATTTTGTTAGAGACAATGTGGCACATCAGAAAAGCGAAAATCACAATGGATATATCATCTACGCATGGAGGATTCCGGATAAGGCTGATCCTCAAGGTGTAAAAACAACAAATAAAGCCTCATGGAGTAGCGCAAAAAAAGATTGTACCAAGGTGGTGTTTGAGGACTCATTCAGCGCTGCCCGACCCATTTACTGCATTGATTGGTTTAACGGGTTTAAAAAACTGACAAGCATCGAAGGCATTAAAAACCTGAAAACCGATGAAGTCACGTCCATGAAACAAATGTTCAAGGATTGCAGCGTTCTGAATTCCAACTCCCTTGATTTGAGCGGTTTCATCACTTCAAAGGTGACGGATATGAGTGGCATGTTCTGGGGGTGCAGCGCTCTAACAACTCTTGATTTGGGCAATTTCGACACTTCCAATGTGACGGACATGAAACAAATGTTCAAGGGGTGTGGCAAAATAACCGGACTTGATTTGAGTGAATTTGATGCGAAAAACGTGACTAACATCAGTTCCATGTTTGAGGACTGTAGTGCTTTAGACACTCTCAAGATGAGCGGATTTGATGCAACGAATTTGAAACAAATGAAAAATCTGTTCAAAGGCTGTAATGGGCTCAGAAAAATCGATATGAGTGGATTCAATACAGGGAATGTGTCAAGCCTTGCCAGTTTCTTCTCCGACAAAAACAGACCTCTAACAACGATTGACCTGAGTGGGATGGAGGCTCCGAAAGTGAAGAACATGAGTAAGATGTTTTATAATTGTCCTTCTTTGAAAACAGTTAACCTCAGTAAACTGGATGCTCCGGTGTTGACAAACATGGTTAACATGTTTGCGGTCGATAATAAAACGATTAGTTCTTTGGAAACAGTTGACCTAAGCGGCATCAATGTTCCGAATTTGACAAATATGGGTGGCATGTTTGTTAGGTGTCGTTCTTTGAAGACATTTGACCTAAGTAAACTGAATTTTCCGAGTTTGCGAAAAATGAGTAGTATGTTTTCTGATTGTAGTTCTTTGGAAACAGTTCACCTAAGCAACATCATAGTTCATGGTTCGAAGACATTAGCCATCAATAGCATGTTCGAAAATTGCAGTGCGCTTACCTCTCTTAACCTGAGTGGTTTTGATGCCCCGATGGTGTCAAGCATGAAGATGATGTTCAAGAATTGTAGTGCGCTGACCACCCTTGACTTGAAAGATTTATATAATACTTATCCCAAAAACCGTAAGACAACTACAGCAGCCACTACGAATAGCATGTTTGAAGGCTGTTCCAATTTGAAGTCCATCTTCGTAGATGATACGAGATGGAGAAGACTTGAGAAGGGAGGAAAAGACATGTTTTATGGATGCAATAGCCTTGAAGGAGAGTATGGTACGAAAATAGAAAATTGTAATGCAAATGATTTGAAGAAAAAAGGTGCGATGTTTGCTCACACGGATGCAGGTGGACTTCTGAAGAAATACTATCATATCCATCTCCTGACAGGTGACTATGCAACCTTCTATTTGGGAGGGAAAGAAGTCAAGGAGGCGAGAAACGAGGACATCATCACCATGAAGGTGAATGTACCAGAAGGGAACACGCTGAAAGAGTTGACGGCTATGTGTGGCGAGACTGAAGTGGCGCTTACATACGATGATGTCAAGGATGTTTACACGTTCACGATGCCCGAGGGTGCGGTGACGGTGGCAACCACATTTTCACAAAATTACACCTTGACGGGCATGGAAGGCATCACTTTCCGCATCGGAGAGGAGGTGGTCACACAGGCACTCGCAGGAACAACGGTTTCCTATACAGTCTCCATTCCAGCAGGAAAGGAAATCGACGAGGTGACGGTGATGCAGGGTGAGACTTTTGTTCGGAGCATACAATATGAGGATGGTACGGGTCTATTCACGATGCCTGCAGGCGATGTGACCGTGACTGTCACTTACGCGGACATCCCTGTGGAACCAGTAGCGTACACGCTGACAGGTGAGGACAACATGTCATTCTATTATGTGGATGGAGGAAAGGCTGAGGAAGATGAAAATGAAGATGAAACGAGCATCATCAAGGTGTGGAAGGTGTGGCCAGGAAACGACATCATCGTGAGGGTGGATGAGCCTGAAGGACAGGCAGTGGATGTGCTGACTGTGAAGCAAGGAGAGACTTCGTTAGAGGTCAAGACGAACGAGGATGGCGACCTTTACTTCATGATGCCTGAAGGCAATGTGGTGGTGACGGCTACGTATATGGATCCATATCCTTTGGAGAGTGGCGTGGAAGTGGATGCCGAAAGCGGAGAACGGGAGAAGGATTATGTGGATTTCTTCAACGACAAACCCAATCTGATTAGCGAGGCATTCAGAGGAGAAAAGGTATGGGTGGACGTGAACCCAGACGTCATTCCTGCCAACATGTACTTCACGGGTGAGTTCACTTCTACGGATGTGACCATTGTGGAGGAAGATGAATATAATCATTACTTCATCATGCCTGCCAAGAAAGTGACAGTGGATGCGGAGATGGCACCACAGCAGACACTGGTGTTTAACCTGACCAGTGACGACCCTGTCGCCCTCGATGGTAAGGTAATGAATAGAGAAATGGCAAGTTTGATGAGCCAATGGGAGGGTTATCTGGTCGATATAGAGCGAGTTGAGAACCATCCTCAGGAGAATAATGAAACTCAGGGCTCTGAAGAAACTCAGGGCTCTGAAGAAGATCCGAATGCTAACCAACCTAAGGAAACTGATGATTATACACTATCCAGGTTTTATGACTTTGATGGTGACGGGAAGCAAGATGTGGTATTGATTGAACTAAGTATAGATGGCGAACATGAGCCCACCTATACCATGCAACGACTTGAAGGTGTCACCTCCTTGGGTGCGAACTACTGCATGACATTGCTTTCCCCTGGTCTCCCACTCAAGTACAAGGATGTGCTGTTCAACTTCGGCAAGTCGGAAACCGTCACATGTGTATTCTTCTATGATGGACTCAGCAACAAAAACACGCTGGCGAACTACAATGGACAGAAGGTGAATGCTTCGTTCCCTGACCGTGTCTTGTACAAGGATGGCAAGTGGAACACCCTCTGCCTGCCATTCGACGTGACGGTGGCTGGCAGTCCTTTGGATGGTCCTGGCGTGGAGGTGAAGACGCTGAAGGATGCCTCGCTGAAGAATGGCACCCTGACGCTGAAGTTCACGGAGGGTAGCGAGACGGAACTGAAGGCAGGTGTACCATACCTGATCAAGTGGGAAAAACCTGATCCCTATGTGGCATTCAATTACGAACACCCAGAATTAGCCTCTGATTTGTATGCGCCCACTTTCAAGAACGTGACGCTCAACGCCACCTTGAATCCTGTGGTGATTACCGACCTCATCTCTTTCGATGGCACATACACGTTGTGGGAATACATACAAGATGCGCCCAGTGTGCTGCTCATGGACGGGGAAAACCTCTTCTACCCGAAGAACTACTCATACCTCAACTGCTTTCGTGCTTACTTCCAACTCTTGGGCGGCATCGAAGCCATTGACTCAGGTCTGGGAGAAGGAGGCATCAAGAACATGGTGGTGGACTTCGGAGACGAGGAAACGAACATCGAGACAGTGGACAGTGGACAGTTGACAGATGACAGTTGGTACACGCTGAGCGGTTTGAAACTGAACGGCAAGCCCGCCACGAAGGGTGTGTATCTCTTTAACGGCAAAAAAATCGTAATTAAATAATAACAACGAATTAAAACGAATTCAACGAATGAGAAGAACGAACACGAATCTCTCGAATAAACACGAATAAATAAAGCATCTAAATTCGTTAAATTCGTGTAATTGGCTACGCCGAGCTAAAGGTTCGTGTTCAAAACAAAAAAATTCGTGGTTAAAAGTAGAAGATTATGAAGAAGATATATATGAAGCCTCAGATGGAGGTGATAGGAATGAACATGCAGGGTGTCCTTGTTGGCAGCACTGTAGATAAAATCGAAGGTGACGTTGGCTATAAAGGTGGCGGCACTGGTGGTGGACGTGCTCCGATGATGACCGACTTCGATGACTTCGAAGACTTCGAGAATCAATTCGATTTCACGGACATCCAATTATGGTAATGATAAAAATGTATTTGTTATGAGAAAAAGAGCAGATTACATCCAGAGCATAGAGATTAAGGCACTTTGGAAGGGTGGCAGGCACGTGGTGTGGAATCTCCAACCTGACGTGAACATCCTCAGTGGCATCAATGGTGTGGGCAAGAGCACCATCATCAACCATTCGGCAAGGACACTGGCGGAGATAGACCGCAACGAGATTGTGCCGAAGGATGCACCACAGGGGGTGACCATCAAACTGATGCCTGAGGATGCGACGTACATCAAGTTTGACGTCATCCGCTCGTTTGACCGCCCTCTGCTGCACAGCGACTTGCTGGAGAAACTGTCGGATTCGCGTGTGAAGACGGAACTGGATTGGCAGATATACCGATTGCAGAAGCGATTCCTTGACTATCAGGTGAACATCGGCAACCGCATCATCGAACTGCTCACCAGTGGTGATCCCGAGGATCAGCTGAAGGCTGCGGAGGTGAGTGCGCCAAAGAAGCAGTTCCAGGACATGATTGACGAACTCTTTGCCGACACGAACAAGAAGATTGACAGGAAGAGCAATGAGATTCAGTTTATACAAAAGACAACGGACAACGGACAACAGACAACGGAGGGAGAACTGCTGACCCCTTACCAACTCTCGAGCGGTGAGAAGCAGATGCTTGCCATCTTGCTGACGGTGCTGGTGGAGAACCGCGAACCGTACGCCCTGCTGATGGATGAACCCGAGATTTCCCTCCATATCGATTGGCAACAAAGACTCATTGACCTGATCCGTCAACTGAACCCGAATGCACAAATCATCCTCTCCACACACTCCCCTGCCCTCATCATGGACGGGTGGATGAGCAATGTGACGGAGGTGAATGAGATAACAAACTAATATGTCGCGGCACCTTACCTCCAACATCACCTCTGCCTATATAGAGGCTGCGAACCGTTTGCGTCCGAAGAACCGCAAGCGGAAGATTGTGGTGTATGTGGAGAGTTATGATGATATCTTCTTCTGGAGGAGTGTGCTGAGCGAGTTTGAGGATGAGAACACGGCGTTTGAGGTGATGCTGCCTTCGCGCACCAACCTGAACAGGGGCAAGAAGACGGCATTGATGAACAGGCTTGGGGAGTCGTTGGGTGGCTATATGATTGCGTGTGTGGATGCGGACTTGGATTACCTGCTGCAACGCCATACACCTTCGTCGCAAAGGATGCTGGACAATCCTTACGTGATTCACACGTATGCCTATTCCATCGAGAGTTACCAGTGCTATGCGCCTTCGCTGCACAATGTGTGTGTGATGGCAACGCTGAATGACAGGGACATCTTCAATTTTGAGGAGTATCTGCGCCAGTACTCGGAAATCATCTACGAGTTGTTTATATGGATGGTGTGGCTGCACCGGCGTGGACGCTTCAACGATTTCCCTCTGAACAATTTCAATAATATCGTGTCGGTGGAGCAACTGAATGTGTTCAAGCCTATTGATGCCCTGGAACGGGTGCGCAGGCAGGTGAACCGCAAATTGGCGTGGTTGCAGCAGCATGTGAAGGATGCGAAGGGAAAACTGACACCGCTGAAGATGGAGTTGGCTGAGTTGGGACTGAGGAAGGAGAACACGTACCTCTTCATCCAGGGACATCACCTGATGGAGAATGTGGTGGATGCTGCCCTGACGCCTGTATGCACCATCTTGAGGCGTGAACGGGAAAAGGACATCAAGATGCTGGCGCGTGGCAATAGCCAGCAGATGAACAACGAATTGTCGTGCTATTCACACAGCCAGTTCCAACCGGCACAAATGCTGCGTCGCAACACTCAGTTCAAGGATTGCGACACATACCAACTGCTACGAAACAGGGTAGCAGAGTTCCTGAATAAGAAAAGTTAGGAGTTACTTGTTGGGCATCTCGTAGATGAATCGTGCTCCTTCGGTGTAATCAGGATCCAGCACGAGGCTACCACCCAACATGATAGCATGATGACGAGTCAATCCGAGTCCCAATCCAAGTCCTTCTGTGAAACTTGACAGTTTCACGAATGGTTCGAATACACGTTCACGATCTGCTTCGCTGATGCCTTCACTATGACCCTCGACAACGAACCGAAGTTTGTCTCCGACCTCTTCCACTGAGAAGTTGACAGGATTCCCCATGGAGAATTTCTTGGCATTGATCAGCAACTCACGCAAAATCCTGTACAGATAGAGGCGATTGGTGTGAACCGTATGGCCATCGGGCAAGGATGAAGTAAAGTTCAGAATCACATCATATGGTTGTTTCTCCTCAAAGACCTTGATGGATTCCTGGATCACAGACATCACATCCACTTCCTTGGACATATCCACCTTGATTTTTTCATCCATTCGTGACACATCGAATATCATGTGCGCCATTCGATAAATGGTGAGGGTGTTTTGCTTCATCGTTGTGGTGAAGCCTGCGACCTCCTCTTCACTCAACACACTGAAAGTCTCACGCAACACCTGCATGAAGCCTGCAATGATGTTGAGCGGTGTACGTATCTGGAGGGACACCTCATGGATGAAGTTTGCCTTGCGCTGGTCGGCTTCCTCGATGAGTTGATTGGCTGTGAGGAGTTCGGTGTTGCGCTTCTCTGTCTCCTCATTCACCTTCTGTATGTTGGTGATGTGCTCATTGATGGATTGCTGCATGGAGATGAAACTGTTCTGCAGATATCCCACCACATCGGTACGGTCACTCTTGGGGAGTGTCTTGTCGTAGTGTCCTGCGGTGATGTAGCGTGACTGCTGTGCCAGTTGGTCAAGTGGACGAATGAAGTGGCTGATGATTTTCCAGCAGACCACGAGCATCAGCAACAGACCTATGATGAGCAGTGGCAGGAGGATATAGAACAGACGGTTGTAACTCTCGGAGATATCGCTTTCAGGACATACAATGGCAATACTCCATTTCGTGTGCTCCAGGGGCTGGTAGAACACGATGCAAGGTTCATCGTTGATGTTGACCTGCATATTGCCCTTCTTGCCTGAGGTCATCTCATGTCCCAACGCAATGACATCAGGATGTTCCTTGGCATCCACAGTCGAATAGATGCTTTCCTTCACGAGTTTCAAGCGGTCAGGATGCACGAAGAAGTCACCCTTCTCACCCAGCAACACGCAGTAGGAATTAGGATAGGGTTTCTCTGCTGAGACAGCCTGGGAGAGCACGGTGATGGGGAGGTCAGTAGCGATGACTCCGATGAAGTCGCCTACCTCATTCTTCAGAGGCTTGCAATAGGATGCAATCATGACGGGAGAGGACAGGGCGCCCTCGTTAAAGTCATTGTAGGGATCTATCCAGCAGGCTTCACCATTCTCACGGGGTGTCTTGTACCACTCCTTACCGTAGTAGTTGTAGGGAGGCTCGAAAACGGTTTCAATCGAATCGCGGTCTCTCAACGTATAGACAGAGAAGTTGCGCCCGTATTGTGGGAAGAAGTTAGGCTCCATCGTGATGGAACAGCCATTCACATGGGGGTTGAGTTCCACCACCCGACGGGAATAGTTGAAGAGGGAGTCGGGACGCAGATTCGACATCACCAACCACTCGATGTTGTTGGTGGCAGTCTCCACCTCATTGATGTAGTCCGTCACACGCAGGGCAGTGTTCTCAAGCATGTGCTCGGTATATGCCATTGCCTCTTGCTTGACCATCTGTCGTGAACGCTCGAAGAGGAATCCCAGACTGAGCACGAACACGACAACCACAAACAGCAGGATGCCGAGACAGAGTTTCAGCGACAAGGAGCGGTTAATATGATAGACGGGGCTTTTCATGAGGTCTTCTTCTTTTTCTTCTTGGGGATGTTCAACATCTGGTCTAACAAATCTGTGACAGCCTTGGTGTTACTCATCATCTGCTCGGACATGGTTTGAAGGTCTTCCTTCTTCAGGTTCGAACGCTGCTCATCCAAAGTGGCAACCACACCATCAATTTCCTTGATAGGCAGAATCATCTTGTCGGCAATTTTATGGATGAGTTTCATCTTCATGTCGTCTGCTTCCTTCACACGGGCATTGATTTCAGCCAGTTCTTCGTTGCGCTCTTGCAGAACGTCAGACAGTTTGCTGATTTTCTGGATATGACGTGACAAGGAGGTCTGCATCGCACCGAAGTTGTTTTGCAGGATGCCGACTTCGTCCACTCTGTTGGTGGAAGGTATCTGGGTGTTGTAGTTGCCGTCAGTGATGCGCTTTACGGAGTTTGCCAACATGTTCAGCGGGTCTAACTGCTTCTTGACGAAGTAGAAGCAGAAGCAGACAATCAGTCCGATAGCCAACAACGTGACGAGAACCATGTAGATTTGCTGACGCTTGTTGGCTGAGAAGATGTCACTCTCAGGACAAACCATGCAGGCACTCCAACGTCCATTGTTCAAGGCTTTGTAGAGCACAAAGCAGTCTTTCCCCTCGAAATTCACAGCACGGCAACCATCCTCACCAGCCAGCATGGATTCCACCATCTTATGCACTTCTGGGTCTTTCTCTTTCTCTGTCTCTATAGTCACCAACTTGTGATAGAGGTAGGTGCTGTCGGGGTGAATGATGTAGGTGCCTTGCACACCCAGCATCATGCAATAGGAGTTCGGGAAGGGCTGTTCACGGAGAATGGTGCGTGACAACCATTCCACTGACACATCTGTTGCTATGACTCCCACGGGCCTGCCTGTCTTGTCGTGGATAGGCATACAGCACGTGATAATGGTTGAGTTGATGGTGTCGTTCGGAGCATGGGGTCTCACCCAGCAAAGGGTGTTCACATTCATCGGAATGTTGTACCAGTTCACACCCACATAAGGTACATCTGCATAAAGGTCTGGTTCAATGACAAACGGGTCGTGCGTCATCATCACGAAGTCACTCTCCTCTTCATCACGATAAACATAGGTGGTGTAGAACTCACCCTTCTCTGGATAGAAATTCGGTGCAAAGGCAATGGCACAACCCACAACGTTCGGATTGTTCATGACCATCTCCGAACAATAGATTTCCATCGCATCGGGATCATCCAAGTGGCGCTCCACGTTCCAGTGCATATTCCTCGTCGCCACCTCCAGACGGTGCATCTGGTTCTCGATGTACTTCACCTTGCCGTTCAGCATCTGCTCTGCCTTAGCCAAAGACTCTTTCTCGATGGCATTGTGGGAATAGTGGAACATCACCACGAGGGCAACCACCAAAAGGAGGGTCACCGACAGCAATACCCACAAACTGATTCGTGTGGAGAGCGTCCTACGGATGTATTGAACAAATCGAGTCAAGGTCTTCTATAATTTCAAAAATCAATCAAAGGTTGATGGTTTCTTCTGTTTTTAACTGTTTTGAAATGCAAATATACGGGTTTTCTTCGGAGATTAACAAAGATTTTGATGAAAAAAATAGGGTAAAGATGAAAAAAATGCACAAAACAAATAAAAAAATGCACAATTGACCCGTAAGCCAATTGTGCATTTCCCTTTTTTCACTTCACTTTATTTCACTTTCAGACGAATCACGTTAGCAGAATAAGGCTCAACGGTGAGGTTCATCTTCTTGGAAATCTTGATGTCCTTGGTCTGAGGAACCACTGGCTGAGCGTCGAAGTTGTTCTCTGCCTCAATGGATGCATTGCTGATGGTGGTCATAGGAGCCACTGCAGGAACCTTGAACTTGCTCAGGTCAATCGTAGCAGTCTTTGCCTGCTCAGATGCATTGATGAGTTTAACGTAGAGTTCACCCTTCTCGGTGTTGAGCACAGCAGAAGTGCCCTGATACTTGTCACCACCCTCGAACTTAGCCACATCGCCATAGTAGTAGTCACCGGCTGTAGTACCAAACATCTGCTGCACGTAGTAACTGCAAGTGAGGATGACTTTCTCATTGTCGAAGTAGATGAGGTCTGGGTTCCAACTCTCGTGGTTCTTCTTGCAGAAGAGAGGTGCATAACTGGTCATAGCCACCACATCACCATTCTTTTCAACACCCAAGAGGTAAAGACCCTCGTAGAGGGCATCAGCCAACTTCTTGTCCTTGGCAGCATACTCACCGAGATACACCTTGGTCTTGCGGTCACGTGGGTAGTTGTCGTAGTTTGCCTGGTTGTCGAGGAAGTAGTTGCGAGGCTCGTAGTAGTGCTCATCGAGGATGTCCACACCTGTCTCGTCAGCGATTCTCCAGCCATTCTCAAAGTCAGGATTGCCCTTGTGAGAACCAGGACCTGCTGTGCCGACAATCACGATGTTAGGATATTTCGCACGTACACGTTCATATATATACTTGAAACGCTCTTCAAATTCCTTCGTAATCTTCTCCTCGTTACCGAGACCCAGATACTTGAGGTTGAAAGGAGCAGGGTGGCCTGCGTCTGCACGCATCTTTGCCCACTTGCTGGTAGCAGGATCGCCATTTGCCCACTCGATGAGGTCAAGGGCTTCACTCACCCACTCGTCCATCTCACTCATAGGCACGAAGTCCTGAGCCTGAGTGCGCATGCTCCAACCACCATTCGTACCCTGACAGTTCACACCGCAAGGAAGGATAGGAAGTGGCTCCATGCCGAGGTCTTCGCAGAACTGGAAGTACTCATAGTAACCAAGACCCATGGACTGGTGATAACCCCATGTGTTCTTCAAACCACGACGCTGCTCCTTAGGACCAATGGTAGTCTTCCAACGGTAGGTGTCCCAGAAACCGTCACCACCACCATGTACCACGCAACCACCAGGGAAGCGCATGAACTTAGGCTCCAGACCTGCCAGTGCCTCTGCCAAGTCCTTACGCAGACCATGACCCTTGTAAGTGTCCTGTGGCATGAGAGATACCATATCAATATCCAAGTCGCCCTGATTCAGCACCAGCACCTGCAAGATACCATTGGCACAGTCCTCAGATGCAGTCAGCGTAGCCTCGTACTTCTTCCAAGAAGTATCGCTCACGTTAAGTGTGGTCTCTGCCAACACCTTGGGGTTCTGACCCCAACCACCAGGGGCAGCCAGCACAACACGTACCTGCTTGGCTTCACCAAAGTTGCGGAAAAATACAGAGAAATCATACTTGGCACCTGCCTTCACAGTGATGCCATCAAAGCCATCATTCTCCAAGCCAAAGCCCTTCCAACCTGCATAGTCATAGTATTCCTTCACACGCTCAGTGTGCAGACGCATGTAAGTGGGGTTGTTGGCATTGAGGGGATTGTCCATACGTACCTCCAACATACCCAGAGAGTGACCAGGACGTGCCGTCTTCCAAGAAGTGCCAGGTCCCCAACCATCACGCTCGTTGGGATTGTACTCGAACGAACCATTCTCAATCAACTCTGCATAGAGGCCACCATCAGCAGAATAACTGATGTCCTCGAAGAAGATACCGATGAGTTCCTTACTGATTTTCTTACCACCTGCGGGAGCCTTCACCTTCTGAGCCGAAGCAGTCAACGGTGCTCCCAAGAATGCTGCAAGCGCAACGGCTTGCATGATGTTTCTAAATGACATAAGTTACTAAGTTTTTGTATTGGTTATGAAAATTTGGGTACAAAGATATGGAAAATATTTGACGAACAAAAATTTTTTCACTTAAAATCACTGAATCGTATAGTTGGCTTCGCCGAAAGTAGGCTGCATCTCGGAAATACTCAAATAAATTTGGTACTTCGCTCGATTTGCACTACCTTTGCACTTCAAAAGGTAAAAACTAAAAAACTAAAACTACTACATACATGAAAGATTTCGTACAAGAACTCACATGGCGTGGGATGATACACCAGATGATGCCCGGCACGGATGAACTGCTCAAGAAGGAGCAGGTGACTGCTTACCTCGGCATTGACCCCACTGCCGACTCTCTCCACATCGGACACCTCTGCGGTGTGATGATGCTCCGTCATTTCCAGCGTTGCGGTCACAAGCCCCTCGCCCTCATCGGAGGTGCCACAGGTATGATTGGTGACCCTTCAGGCAAGAGCCAGGAACGTAACCTTCTCGATGAAGAGACCCTGCGCCACAATGTTGCCTGCATCAAGAAGCAACTCTCTCATTTCCTTGATTTCGAGAGCGATGCGCCAAACCGTGCTGAACTCGTCAACAACTACGACTGGATGAAGGACTTCACGTTCCTTGCCTTCGTTCGTGACATCGGTAAGCACATCACCGTCAACTACATGATGGCAAAGGAGTCTGTGCAGAAGCGTCTCAATGGTGAGGCACGTGACGGATTGAGTTTCACGGAGTTCACCTACCAGTTGCTGCAAGGTTACGATTTCTACTACCTCAACGAACATAAAGGTTGCAAGTTGCAGTTAGGTGGTGCCGATCAATGGGGTAACATCACCACTGGTTCTGAACTGATTCGTCGTATGAATGGCAATGAGTGCTTTGCCCTCACCTGCCCTCTCGTCACTAAGAGTGATGGTCGCAAGTTCGGCAAGACAGAGAGCGGTAACGTGTGGCTTGACCGCACCCGCACCTCTCCCTACCAGTTCTACCAGTTCTGGCTCAATGTGCCTGATGAGGACGCCGAACGATACATCAAGATATTCACATCGTTGGAGAAGGAAGAGATTGATTCTATCATCGCTGAGCACAAGACAGACCCTGGTCGTCGTGTGCTCCAGAAGAAACTGGCAGAGGAAGTGACTGTCATGGTACACTCTCGTGAGGACTACGATATGGCTGTCGAGGCATCTAACATCCTCTTCGGCAAATCCACGAAGGAGAGCCTCCTGAAACTCGATGAGCAGACTCTGCTCGATGTCTTTGCTGGTGTGCCTAAGTTCGAAGTGGAGAAGAGTCTCTTCGAAGCAGGTGTGAAACTCGCTGATCTAACGGTGGATGCTGCACAGATCTTCCCCAGCAAGGGTGAAGTGAAGACCCTCGTCAAAGGTGGTGGCGTGAGCATCAACAAGGACAAGGCAACTGCTCCTGACCAAGTGCTCACCACAGCAGATCTCCTCGATGGCAAGTACCTCCTCGTGCAACAGGGTAAGAAGAAGTACAGCCTTGTGATTGCTAAGTAATAACTCAAAGTTTATACTATCAAGAAGGGCGGAACACTCATATGTTCCGCCCTATTCTATTTTCTTACTTTCATTTACTTGCACTCAATAACTTCATTACCAATACTCCATGAGATGATGCTGGGGTGGTTGCGATCACGCTTCTTAATTTTTTATCCCCTTCTTGAGGGCACGTTCAGCGTTCCGACTCTTGATGGCCTTCTCCTTGTCAGGCTTCTGCTTGGTAATCTTCTGAGGCTTCTGCTTTGCCAAAAGAAGAGCGGTGGGGTTCCAGTCTTGGGTGATTTCCCATTGTGCCTTGAGAGCGAGTTCGGAAGGATAATAATAGACGGGCTCAGGTTGGAGGAACTGGTCATAGTCGCCTGTGTCCCATTCGCCATTACCATTGAGGTCACGGAACATACGCAAGTAGTAAGTACCTGGCGTGAGGAAGTAGAAGTCAGCATGTCCGTTGGTTGCCTTGATGGTCTTAACCACCTTGTCTGCACTGGACATCAATTGTACCACAGCATCGTTCCAACCTCCCTGTAACACCACGAAGAGGGTGGAATAGGAATCGAGGGAACGCATACGGATGGAACGCTTCATGGCTTCGCAACGCTTGCCGTAGATGTTGACGAATGCCCCTGTATCTATCTCCACTTGATAGGTGGAGTCCGCTTCCCACTCAGCATAGAGTCGATAGGTTTTGAGTTTTCCTGGCACCTGTCGGAAGAGGAACTTGGCAGGCACATAGAGGGTGTCCGACTTCATACTGAAGTGGATTTTGGAGAGGTCAACGGTATCGAGAGGTTCTTCGAAAGTGAAGTCAATGTTCTTGTCAGGATCCATTGATGTGAGGCTGCTCATCTTGTAGGTGAGAAACTCCTCAGGCAATGGTGGTATCTCGATGTCATCATCATCCTTCTTTTTCTTCCGCTTCTCTTGTTTGCTTTCTTCTTGTCCTTCCTCTCTCGCAGCCCGCTCTGCAGCACGACGTTCTGCCTTCAATTGCTGCTTGTATTCCTTTGCCCATTCCTCCATACGCATCTGCAAGTCACGAGCAATACGCTCCTTGCTGAGTTTGGACACAAGACGAAGAGTGTCCGTAGTGATGGAATAGTTGCCTGTGGTGTCTGTCTCGAAGAAGTCAATTTGCACCTGCAGGGTGTCAAGATTGTAGATGAGAGAGTCCCTAATCCAGTAATCGATAGAGTCGTTGTGGCGACTGGCATCGATGACAAAAGCCCCTTCGCTGTTGAAATTAAGTCCCGTGAGACGTGGCAGGGTGTCGCTACCTGCTGTGAAATAGAGAGAGAACTGCTGAAGGATAGGACGTTCACTCTTAAGCAGATGGCGGTCTTGCTTGGCAGACGTGAAGGCTGTCAAGATGATGTCATCAGGGTAATAATGCGTATAGGGGGTATAGACGATAGAATCGTAGTGGATGCTATCATGCCAAATCGTATCAGGACGGATGTCGGGACGACTGGACGTGCTGAGGATGCGGTCAGAGAATGCCATCATCTCGGCACGCTGGTCATAGATGTAGTTCTGGTTGAGGTCTTTAAGGGCAAAAGCACGGTACTGCCCTTCTGAGAGCCCCTTAACCACAAAGTGTCCACGACTGTCTGTACGGGAAATGCGTTCAAAAGGCTTTGCACGGAAGAGGGAATCTGCTGTTGACTGCAAACTGTCAATCTTATAAAGTCCCACGAGCATACCCTTGATAGGCTCCAAATTCTCCGCATCCAACACATGACCCGACATTTGGAAGGTGTCCACCTTCTCGCCCGTAGAGAAGGTGAAGGCATAGTCTCCATAAGGGTTGCCCTCGTTGTTATCGACAATGGCATCAGCAAAGTCGATGGTGTAAGTCATGTCGGATTGGAGGGAATCGAACAGAGAGATGGTGATGCGTCTTCCGTTGGCTTCAATCTCTGGTTGCTGAATCTGTGGAGGCGAGATGACCACCCTCTCTGAAGGGTTGTCCACTTTCACAATCTCGTCAAACTCAATCGTTATCCTCTTCACATTCGTTTCGTTCGTGGCACCAAACTTGGGTGAAGTATGCACCACCTTGGGAGGTGTCTCGTCGTAGGGACCACCATCGGGAGAACCGATGCGGGCACAAGCCCAAAATAGCAGCAGGAATGCTGCTATTATCAAGATGTGAAGAGTATAAAATGAGACACGTTTCATTGATTCATCTGGATGAGTTCCTCGATGCATTGACGCGAGTTGCTCAGGCGTGGTATCTTATGTTGCCCACCGAGTTTACCCTTGCTCTTGAGCCATTCATCGAAGAGTCCTGGCTTGGCAACGATAATTTCGAGGGGTTGCAAGGTGATGTCTTTGTGACGCTTGGCTTCATAGTCGGAATTGATGGCTTGAAGCGAGCGGTCAAGAATCGTGCCAAATTCTTTCACAGAAGCAGGTTCCTTGGCAAATTCAATCATCCACTGGTGACGGCACTTGGCATTGCTGTCCATGAAGATGGGGGCTACTGTGTAGTCCTTCACCTGCGCACCTGTTGCCACACATGCCTGAAGGAGTCCTTTCTCAGCATTATCAACAATCAGTTCCTCACCAAAAGCGTTGATGAAGTGCTTGGTACGTCCCGTGATGCAGAACTTGTAAGGGTCTTTCTGCGAGAACTTCACCGTGTCACCAATGAGATAACGCCAGAGTCCGCAATTGGTGCTGATAATCATGGCGTAGTTGACCCCAGGCTCCACCTCCCAGAGTGGCACAATTTTGCTCTCGTCAATAGGACGACCATTCTCATCAAGGTTCTCCATTGCACAAAACTCGTAGAAGATGCCATAGTCAATCATCAAAAGCATATTGGGGTCGGAGAGGTCATTCTGCAAGCCAAAGAAGCCCTCACTGGCATTGTAAGTCTCCATATAGTGCATGTTGGGCAGCCCAATGATGTTCTTGTACTGCTCACGATAAGGGGTGAATGCCACACCGCCATGGAAGAACACCTCCAGATTGGGCCACACGTCGTCAAGGCGGTCAACACCTTTCAATTCCAACACACGATTCAGGACACTAAGCATCCATGAAGGCACACCACTGATGTTGGTGATGTTCATGTCCATCGCTGCACGGGCTATCTTGTCACGCTTCTCCTCAAAGTCGCTCAACAGGGCAATCTTCTTCTTCGGCACACGGATAATCTTCGCAGCAGAAGGAATGTTCTCAATGAGGATGGCACTGAGGTCACCCACTAGACTGTTGGGTGTATTGAGGTTAGGCGAATGGCTACCTCCAAGAATGAGGCTCTTGCCTGAGAAGAATTTACTCTTAGGATTGATGTGCAGATAACTGACAATGCTATCAATGCCACCACGATAATGGATATTCTTCAGTCCTTCGCCACTAACAGGGATAAACTTGCTTTTATCGTTGGTAGTGCCAGAAGATTTAGCATACCAACGCACCACGCCTGGCCAAAGAATATCTGCCTGACCCTCACGCATCTTCTGGATGTACGTCTTCAACTCTTCATACGTGTTCACAGGCACCTGCTGACAGAACTGCTCATAAGAGGTGATTTGGTCATATTGATGCATTTCGCCCCATTCGGTCTTCTGTCCCTGACGAATGAGGTGACGGAAAATCTTGAGTTGCAAGTCCTTTGCGTGAGTGGCATATTTCTCTAACTGCTTCTGTCTTCGAGAGAAATAAATCTTATTTAGAAAACCCGTTGTGTTCATGAGAATGTGAATTTAGGTGCAAAGGTACAACTTTTTAATGGATAATTGACAATTGACAATTGATAATTTCGTCAACGATAGGATTTTTCACTTTTCCCTCTTCACTTTTTCACTACCACATTTCCCTCTTGCCCCCTTAATGCCGTTCTGTAAATCCTTGTCATGTTTGATGCGTTTGAGTGCCTGTTTAGCAGCATTCTGGTCACTCTCCTTCTTGCTGTAACCATCACCTGTTCCGCATGAAATACCCTCGACAAACACACTGGAATGGAAGACGGGGGTGTTTTTGTCATCACGCGACTCTTTCTGTTGGAATTCAAATCGATACTGATACTTCTGGCACCATTCTATTAAGGCACTCTTGAAGTTCTTCTCCTGCCTGGCAATGTCCTCTATGTCGAGGTGTTTCTCAAACACCTGGTTCTCAATGAAACGATAGCAGTATTTGTAACCTCTATCAAGGTAAATGGCCCCCACAAACGCTTCGAAAGCATTGCCGCTCATGAAACTGTTATGACCTGTCGTAACAGCACCTGCATGACGAATGAGTTTGTCCAAGCCCAACTCATGCGAGAGCCTATTTAATGAATTGCGGCACACAATCTTGCTTCGTAAAGTGGTGAGAAAACCCTCCTGCTTGTTGCCATAATGCTTGTAGAGGATGTCGGCAACAATGGCACCCAGCATGGCATCACCCAGAAACTCCAGACGTTCGTTGTTGATGAAGTGATGATCCTGTTCGTGATATGCCATAGATTTGTGCATCAGGGCTAAGCGATAGAGCCTGATGTCACGCGGATAAAACCCAAGGATGGACTTGAGTCGTAAAAAAGGCTTCTTCTCGGAAACGAAAAGAAGCCTTATTTTATCTAAGATATCCGAAATCACTGGAACTTTGTAAAAAGTCCTTGGGAACGGATGCCCCCAAGATTACTGATACTTCTTGAATATGACACTTGCATTGTGACCACCGAAACCGAAGGTGTTGCTGAGGGCAGCACGAACGGTACGCTGCTGAGCCTTGTTGAAGGTGAAATTGAGCGTGTAGTCAATCTCTGGATCTTCGTCACCAGCCTCGTGGTTGATGGTTGGAGGTACAACGTCATTCTTGACAGCGAGTACGCTGATCATCGCTTCAACAGCGCCAGCGGCACCGAGAAGGTGACCCGTCATAGACTTTGTTGAACTGATGTTAAGTTTGTAAGCAGCATCGCCAAACACCTCCTTGATGGCTTTCGCCTCAGAGATATCACCCACGTGAGTTGAAGTGCCGTGTACATTGATGTAGTCAATGTCCTCAGGCTTCAAACCAGCATCCTTCAATGCGCGCTCCATGACGAGTTTTGCACCGAGACCCTCTGGGTGGGTGGCTGTGATGTGATAAGCGTCGGCAGACATACCAGCACCTACCATCTCAGCATAAATCTTGGCACCACGTGCTTTAGCGTGCTCCAACTCTTCAAGAATCAGGATACCTGCACCCTCACCCATCACGAAACCGTCACGGCTTGCGCTGAATGGACGGCTAGCCTTTTCAGGCTCTTCGTTGCGAGTGGACAGTGCCTTCATGGCATTGAAACCACCCACACCCGATGCAAAAATGGCAGCCTCGGCTCCACCTGTCACCATCGCATTGGCTTTGCCAAGACGAATCAGGTTGAAAGCATCGGCAAGTGCGTTAGATGAAGATGCACAGGCTGAAGTTGTTGTGAAGTTTGGTCCACGGAATCCGTACTGAATGGAGATATGACCAGAAGCGATATCTGCAATCATCTTCGGGATGAAGAATGGATTGAACTTAGGGCCGAGTTGAGGACCATTGATGGCATAGTTGCCTGCCTCTTCCTCGAAAGTTTTGATACCTCCGATACCTACACCGAGCACAACTCCGATTTCGTTCTTGTCAACAGCCTCGAGGTCCATACCAGAATCTTCGATGGCCATCTTGGCTGCTGCAAGGGCATACTGGGTGTAAAGGTCCATCTTGCGGCTCTCCTTACGGTCAATGTAAGCAGCCGAATCAAAACCCTTCACCTCGCATGCAAATTGAGTCTTGAACTGTGAAGCGTCGAAATGAGTAATAGGACCAGCGCCGCTCTTACCAGCCTTGATGTTCTCCCAAGACTCCTCAGCCGTGTTGCCGAGTGGAGTCAGTGCGCCAATACCTGTTACAACAACTCTCTTTAATTCCATAATTACTTAGCGGTTAGCCTCGTTAATTATTTTGCGTTATCCTCGATGTACTTGATAGCGTCGCCAACAGTAGCGATCTTTTCAGCCTGATCGTCAGGAATATTGATACCGAAAGCCTTCTCGAACTCCATGATGAGTTCTACAGTGTCGAGTGAGTCAGCACCGAGGTCGTTAGTGAAACTTGCTTCTGGCTTTACTTCTGCTTCGTCAACGTTGAGTTTCTCAACGATGATAGATTTTACTCTTGATTCAATTTCAGACATAATCTTAAGTGTTTAAAATGTTAATGGATTATTTTCTTTTTATAGTCACTTTCTTACGTTTCGCGGTGCAAAGGTAGGAATAATTCTTTGATTTCTGCAAAAATATTCCCATAAAAAGCACTTTTATTGCACAAGGAGTATATTTTTGTGCAGAAATAACACGAAAAAGACCCGTTTTTATCTCTCTGCTTTGCAAAAGTCACTCTTCACGATTGGCACGCTTTCTCTCCAGATGGTCAAGGATGATCTTGCGGATGCGCATACTCTTCGGGGTCACCTCTACATACTCATCAGCCTTGATGTATTCCAATGCCTCCTCCAATGAAAGCACCACAGGAGGAATGATGTGCGCCTTCTCATCCGTACCACTCGCGCGTACATTAGTTAATTGCTTCGCCTTCGTCACATTGATAACCAAGTCAATCTCATGCACGTGCTCACCCACTACTTGACCAGCATATACCGTGTCCTGCGGATTAATGAAGAACTTACCTCTGTCCTGCAAGTGGTCAATGGCATAAGCGAAAGCCGTACCCGACTCCATCGCTATGAGCGAGCCATTGGTGCGACGTGTCAACTCACCCTTGAAAGGCTGGTAGTTCTTGAAGCGGTGTGCCATGATGGCTTCACCCTGACTTGCTGTCAACACATTCGTACGCAAACCGATAATGCCACGTGAAGGAATCTCAAACTCGATGTTCACACGTTCACCCTGTGCCTCCATGCTCGTCATCTCACCCTTACGGCGAGTCACCATGTCAATCATCTTGCTGGCAAACTCCTCAGGCACATTGATGGTCAACTCCTCCACAGGTTCACACTTCTGACCATTGATTTCCTTGAAAATGACCTGTGGCTGACCCACCTGCAACTCATAACCCTCACGACGCATCGTCTCGATAAGTACTGAAAGGTGCAACACACCACGTCCACTCACAATCCACTGGTCTGTCGTACCCTCCTTCGTCTCCACACGCAATGCCAGATTCTTCTCCAGTTCCTTGTACAAGCGATCACCGATGTGACGGCTCGTGCAGAACTTACCCTCCTTGCCGAAGAAAGGAGAATTATTGATGGTGAAGAGCATCGACATCGTTGGCTCATCAATCAAGATGGTAGGCAACGCTTCTGGTTCCTCAAAATCACAAATCGTATCACCAATCTCAAAGTTCGACAAGCCAATCACCGCACAGATGTCACCCGAACTCACAGATTCGGCACTTCTGTGTCCCATACCCTCAAACGTATGTAATTCCTTGATCTTCGTCTTCTCACTGCTGCCATCGCGATGCACAATGGTGATGTTCTGACCTGCTTTCAGCGTGCCGCGATGCACACGACCCACTGCGATGCGACCCGTGTAAGTCGAATAATCCAACGACGTAATCAGCATCTGTGCCGTACCCTCCAACTGCTCAGGGGCAGGAATCGTGTCAAGAATCACATCCAGCAGATATGTGATGTCATTCGTTGGGGTCTTGTAGTCAGCACCCATCCAACCCTGCTTCGCCGAACCATACACTACAGGGAAATCCAACTGTTCCTCCGTAGCGTTCAACGAGAACATCAGGTCAAACACCATCTCATACACTTCCTCAGGACGGCAGTTAGGCTTATCCACCTTATTCACCACCACCACAGGCTTCAAACCAATCTCCAAAGCCTTCTGCAGCACAAAACGTGTCTGGGGCATCGGACCCTCAAACGCATCCACCAACAAGATGCAGCCGTCAGCCATGTTCAGGACACGCTCCACCTCGCCACCGAAGTCCGAGTGTCCCGGCGTGTCGATGACGTTAATCTTCGTACCTTTATAATTGATGGAGACATTCTTCGAAAGAATCGTGATTCCACGTTCCCTTTCCAGTTCATTGTTATCCAAAATCAAGTCGCCTGTCTGCTGATTCTCACGAAAAAGATTTCCGGCAAGCAACATCTTATCGACCAGCGTCGTTTTTCCGTGGTCAACGTGCGCAATAATCGCAATGTTTCTAATATCCTGCATACTTATTGATTGAAATCGGGTGCAAAGTTACAACTTTTTTATGAAATGTTTGTGAGATTCAATGAAAAAGTTGTACCTTTGCACCCGATTTGCGACGAGCCATCCATCTGGCTGAAAAGATCATGGCGCGTTGTATAACACATTATTAATTATATATATACAAACAACTATGTATTTAGATTCAGCAAAGAAGGCAGAGATTTTTGCCGAGTATGGCGCATCTGCCACTGACACTGGTTCTTGCGAGAGCCAGATTGCACTCCTCACCTACCGTATTCAGCACCTCACTGAGCACGTGAAGGCAAACCACAAGGATCACGTTACCAATCGTGCCTTGGTTCAACTTGTAGGTCAGCGTCGTCGTTTCCTCTCCTACCTCAAGAGAAAGGACATCGAGCGCTATCGTGCAATCATCAAGAAACTTGGTCTCCGCAAGTAATCGGATATCCAAGAACAAACAACCGCGGCGCCTTTTAAGGATGTCGCGGTTGCTGTTAAGAAACCCATCCATATATTCCTATTGAAATTCTATATCATATTATGGCACAGAAACCAAGCATACCTAAGGGAACACGCGACTTCTCACCTGTGGAGATGGCGAAGCGCAATTATATTTTCAACACCATCAAGGAGGTGTACGCATTGTATGGCTTCCAGCAGATTGAAACTCCCGCCATGGAGAACCTCTCAACATTGATGGGCAAGTATGGCGAGGAAGGTGACAAACTGCTCTTCAAGATACTGAACTCAGGCGACTTCCTGCATGGGATGACTGCCGAGGAGGTGGCAACAACGAGTACAGGCAAGTTGGCAGCAAAGTTCTGCGAGAAGGGGTTGCGCTATGACCTGACGGTGCCGTTTGCACGTTATGTGGTGCAGCACAGAGAGGAACTGGCATTACCTTTCAAGCGCTACCAGATTCAGCCAGTGTGGCGTGCTGACCGTCCTCAAAAAGGCAGATACAGAGAGTTCTACCAGTGTGATGCGGATGTGGTGGGCAGCGATTCGTTACTGAACGAAGTGGAACTGATGCAGATTATCGACACGGTATTCACACGCTTTGGCGTAAGGGTGTGCATCAAGATGAATAATCGCAAGATTCTGACGGGCATCGCAGAGATGATTGGTCAAGCAGAGAAGATTGTAGATATCACCGTGGCAATGGACAAGTTGGATAAGATTGGGCTGGACGCCGTGAATGCGGAACTGGCTGAGGATGGCATCCCTACGGAAGCGATTGCGAAACTACAACCCATCATCCAGTTGAGCGGTTCGAATGCAGAGAAGTTGGCAACGATGAAGGAAGTGTTGAAAGATTCCGAAACGGGCTTGAAGGGTGTGGAGGAAATGGAGTACATCCTCTCGAAGTTGGGTGGTTTGAATAATCAAGTGGAACTGGATTTGACGCTGGCCCGTGGCTTAAACTACTATACAGGTGCCATCTTTGAGGTGAAGGCACTGGATGTGGAGATTGGCTCAATTACAGGTGGTGGGCGCTATGACAACCTGACGGGCATCTTCGGCATGCCAGGACTGAGCGGTGTGGGCATTTCGTTTGGTGCAGATAGAATTTTCGATGTGCTGAATCAGTTGGATTTATACCCGAAGGAGGCTGTAGGTGGCACACAAGTGCTGTTCGTGAACTTCGGCGAAGCAGAAACAAACTATTGTCTGCCCGTGCTGGCACAAGTGCGCCAAGCAGGCATCAGTGCAGAGATGTACCCTGATGCGGTGAAGATGAAGAAACAGATGAGTTATGCGAATGCAAAGGGCATTCCATTCGTGATAATGGCAGGTGAGACAGAGATGCAGGAGGGTGTGATGGCACTGAAAAACATGGTGACAGGAGAGCAACGCATGGTGAAGGTGAACGAACTGGTGGACGCGTTGAAGTAGTTCAAAAGGATAGAAGCAAGAAAGGGGAAAGTGACACACTTTCCCCTTATTATTGTTTAATCGATACTTTCTTATCCGGCAGCGTTCTTAGCAGCCTGCAGGTTAATCTGCGTAGTCACACTGCTGAGAAGTTTCTCCATGATGATAGGCTTGTTGATAAAGTCATTCGCACCCAACTGGAAGCCCTTGGAGATGTCCTGCTCGGAATTGAGTGCCGAGAGGATGATGATGGGCAGATCTTTCGTGGCATCGTCTGCACGGAGGCGACGGATCACTTCGAAGCCATCAATGCCTGGCATCATCAGGTCAAGAAGCACAAGGTTGGGCTTTTTCTGCGCAATGGCGTCAAGAGCAGCCTGTCCACCATTAGCGGTACGAATCTCAAATGTGTACTGTGAAAGCATCTTCTTGATAAGAAGGATGTTCAATGGAACGTCATCCACTACAAGAACGGATAGACTTTCAACGTCGATTCCTGGTGTGATGTAATTGTTCATATCGGTATGGTTTTATTAGTTTTTTATTTTAGTTCAGAAAGTGTCATTACATATCTTCTATTTCATCTCCAGCAGCAGTTGGTGCCTCTTGCTTGGCAGGTTGGTCGTGGCTGCCGCCATGTGCCGTATCATCAGGTGTGGGCGATATATAGTCCATTTCCTTGATGAAGTCGTTGACAGTGGACTGGTTGCCTTGCAACTTCATGTAACTGTAGCAGATTGTCTCGCCTGGCTTGAGGATAGAAACAGAAGCACGGAGGGTTTCTGACATCATCACCTGGAAGTTGATGATTTCCTCCTCGGTGTCGCCACCCTTGATGTCGCGGATGACAGAGCCCACGTAGGTGATGTTGTTGGCTGCAGATACCTTGTTATTCGGGAAGTAGAGGCAAACCAATTCAATCTCTTCTGGTCGGATTGGCATGGTCTCACCTTCTTCATTGAGAATCCAAATCTTACCGACGAGCAGGTCACCTTCGATGTTGCCTGAGAATTTCTGCTCAGCCAAAAGACGAATACGACTGACAAAGCGGTTGTATTCGATATAGTTGTCGTAGAACTCCGTGTAGATGGTGAACCCGATGTTGGGCGAGATGATGCTCTGCTTACCTTCGGAAGTAATCTCATATACGTTCACATCCTGTGGAATGAGTTCCTCTGCATCGTGCAGTTCATGACAACTGGTGCAGAGAGTCTGCGACTTTGGTTCAATAAATGTATTACCACAGGTGCTGCAAGTGTGGATAACCGCTGGACGGTCAAAGTCCATACCGATGTGACGCAGAATCTTGTGACACTTCGGGCAACGGAGTTGTCCTCCGAAGTTGTATGTGTGCTCAGGCGACACATTGGCGCAACGGAAGTGGTGGATAACCTCCTCTGTCTGCACGGATGACTGCCCGCACTTAGGACAAGTCTTGATATAGAGCAGATGAGAGTGGAGGCAGGTAGGACACAAGAACACCTTGTTGACGAACTTGGTGGCACGGAAGAGTCCCTTCTCTGCCATAGACTGCAAGAACACGAAGTAGTCGGAGAGTTCATACTGTCCCAAACGATAGAAAAGGTCGAACACCGGGATAGCATAACCTGTGGATGCAGTCACATCGAGTTTAGGCTCCAGCACAGTCTTCTTACGCGAGATGAGATAACGCGTCAGGCGAATAAAGAACTGGTTGGAAGAGACAATGGGGTCTTCGGTAGCCGCAAGACCTATCAAAGTGTTGTAATTGATAATGTTTTCAACGGTAGTGAGCACATCCATGTCATTCCAGTTGTCGGAATAGCCATCGATGATCTCATCGTAGTTGCCCATCTTTCCCTTGAGGGAGGCAGACACAAAGAATGGCTTATAGCAACACTTGGTGGAAGTGACAGGGTTGATGCTGTTGAGGATTGTTTTAGTTTCCTCGACTGATTCGTTGGCAATGAAGATAACATCAAAAAGGTACTCGGGAAAGTCCGGACTTTCATCGAGAGCAAAAGGACTGTCGAGCAGGAGCACCCGCCTGTCACCGTCATTGTTTTGGATCGTTATCATATGTTCTTGTGCGACTTAGTGATTATTGTACTATCAAATGTCGTTTGTAGCACCTTTCCTCTGTTTGATTTTGGTTAGGGTACATCAGTCAAGTTGCAAATTTATAATAAATTTTTGTAAAAAAACATTTTCAGCACTTTTTTTTTGAAAAAATGTTGTTTTTTCTCATTTTTCCGTGCTTTCTGAGGGCTGTTTAGTCCAAATAGCCCGCTTTCTTAAGTTCTTTATATGCCAAATCGCACTCATCCCACCATGCTTGTCCGAAGCGTCGGATGAGAGGTTCCTTGAGGAACTGATAGACGGGCAACTGGAGTTTTTTGCCCAAATCACGAGCCGGTTGGCAGATATCCCACTTATGGACATTGACTGCCGTCACACCCCCCACCTTGGAAAGCCGTACGGGATAAAGGGCACAAGAAATAGGTTTCTGCCAATGAAAACGTCCACAACGATAAGCGGAATCAATGGCACAAAACGCACAAAGAGATTTGTCCGGAGATTCCGCATTCTCTGGATTTTCCAGAGAAGCATATTTCACAAACACACAATCCTTGCCTCGGATAATCTGAGTCACCAACTCACCATCCTTATCAGGATATACCACTCCCTCTGCTTCTATTTGCTGCTGGGCTTCTGGCGAGAGGTCGTCATGCACTACCTCGTAGGCTTCCTCAAGGAGCCCTACCTCTTCCATCGTGACAGGGGCACCTGCATCACCTTCTATGCAACAGGCTCCATGACACTTCTCCAAGTCACAACAAAAGAACACCTTGAAGAGGTCAAGCGAAACGAGGGTGTTGAGAATCTCAAGCATGAGTGGATAAAGGGTAAAGTTGAGGGGTTAGAGGTTATAGTTGGGTGACTGTTGGAGCCATGCTTTGCAGGCTGCTTCGTCAGTGGCCAGTTGTTGCTGTAAGGCTTCCAAGGTGCCGAACTCCTGTTCTTTACGAAGATGGTGTAAGAGTTCAAGGGTCAACATTTGACCATAGAGGTCACCGTCAAAATCGAAGAGATGCACCTCGATGCTCCGTTGCTGACCATTATGAAGGGTGGGACGAGTGCCCACATTGAGCATACCGTAATGAGTTGAGAGTTGAGAGTTGAGAGTTGAGAGTTGGCACCTTACCAGATAGGCACCATTCTCAGGAATAAGTTTGCAAGGATTCACTTGCAGGTTAGCCGTGGGATAACCCAACTTACGACCATTCTGAAAACCCTGCACCACCTCACCTTGCAAGGAGTAATGATAGCCGAGCAAGGCATGGGCTGTTTCCACATCACCTCTCAGCAATGCCTGCCGAATAGTCGTAGAGGAGATGCGCTGTTCAGAAACCAACTCATTGCACCCGATAACTTCCATACCCAGTTCCTGTCCATAGCGATGATAATCATCGAAGCCCTTGTGGTCATGTCCGAAGCGATTGTCATACCCCATCATCAGCATCTGCACATTCAGTTGTTCTTGGAGGATGGTATGCATAAAGTCACGGGCACTCATCTGTGCCAAGTCCTTTGTGAACTCCACCATCACCACCTTATCAACACCTGTCTTCTGGAGGAGCATCTCCTTCTCATCCGACAAGGTGAGCATCTGGGGTTGAAGACTGGGTTGAAGCACTTGTAAAGGATGATTCGGGAAGGTGACAACCACAGCCTCAAGTCCTCGTTCACGGGCTTGATTCACCACTTGCTGCACCACGAATTGGTGTCCACGATGTACACCGTCGAAGGTGCCAATCGTCGCCACACAAGGCTTGGCAGTTGTATCCTTACTACTCATCAATTGCATATCTTATTTACAGAGACGACAGTCCTCACACTTGTCGAGTTCGCCACGGAAACGTTTCTCCACCTTCACATAGAGTTTCTGTCGCAGAGGTTCGAACTTGATCTGGTCGATGACCTGTCCCATGAAAGCATTCTTGAGCAGGGTGCGTGCCTCTGCTTCAGGGATGCCACGCTGACGCATATAGAAGAGGGCTGCTTCATCCATCACACCCACTGTGGAGCCATGGGCACACTTGACATCGTCTGCATAGATTTCAAGCATGGGCTGGGTGTACATTCGTGCATCGGAAGAGGCACAGAGATTAGCATTGGTTTCTTGCGAAGAGGTCTTCTGTGCATCTTTCTCCACAAGAATCTTACCCGCAAAAGCACCAACAGACTTGTCATCCACCACATACTTATAGAGTTCGTTTGAGGTGCAGTTAGGCACTTCATGACGAATCAGCGTGTTGTTGTCAATACGTTGTGACCCACCACCAATGGCACATCCGTTCAGGGTCACCTCGGAGTTCTCGCCTCGCAGATAAACATCACAGAGGTTGCGTGTCTGTCCATTGAAGAGGGTGATGCTGTTGTGCTTGACCGAGCAGTCACGTCCCTCGTGGATATAGACATTGCAGAAGCGTGAACAGAGAGGAGTGGTCTCTTCTATCTCATAAAGATCCAAACGGGCATTGTCGTGACAATAGACCTCAATGACTTGAGTCGTGAGGAAGCGTTGCTTGTCTGCAGCATGGTCATTGATGATGATGGTGGCATCACTACCCTGCTCCATCACGATGAGGATGCGTCGGTTCATCATCGTGGCAGCAGTGCCTCGAAGCCAGTTGTCCACCACGATGGGGTCTTCCACACGTTGGTTCTTGGGCACATACACCAGCAGGGCATCATGCACCAAAGCCGTGTTGAGTGCCGTGATGGCATCCTGTGCATCGGCTATCTTATGATAGTAGGGAGTCACATCAATGGGGGCATCCTTTATATTATATATGTACGCGGAAGGCTTGACCGTGAGAGGTGAGAGGGAAATGCCATAGTTGGGAGCAAAGGCAGCATCCACATCGGTGTATTTGTAGCGCTCCACTTTTCTGGAGGGGAAGCCCACCTGTTGGAATGCAGCAAAAGCCTCATCGCGCACAGCATTCATCACGTCGCAACTCTTGCTCTTGATGAGGTCAGAAGCCTCACGGTAAAGTTCTATGTACTGCTTCTCACTCGTCATGCCAGTTCTTCTTTAATCCAGTCGAATCCCTGTTCCTCAATCTGCTGAGCGAGTTCTGCCGTACCTGTCTTGACAATCTTGCCATCAATGAGCACATGGACGAGGTCTGGACGGATGTAGTCGAGCAGTCGCTGGTAGTGGGTGATGACAATGGCAGAGGTCTCCTCACTACGCAACTTATTAAAACCTTCTGCCACAATGCGAAGAGCATCCACATCAAGTCCTGAATCTGTCTCGTCGAGGATGCAGAAAGTAGGCTCCAGCATCGCCATCTGGAAGATTTCATTGCGTTTGCGCTCACCACCTGAGAAGCCTTCGTTGACAGAGCGGTTCATCAGTTTCTGGTCAATCTCCACGAGTTTGCGCTTCTCACGCATCACCTTCAGGAAGTCTGTCGATTTGAGGGGTTCCTTGCCCTGTGCCTCACGACGTGCATTGACTGCCGCACGCATAAAGTTCGTCATGCTCACCCCTGGAATCTCGATGGGAGCCTGAAAAGACATGAAGATGCCAGCATGAGCACGTTCCTCTGGACTCATCGCAAGGAGGTCTTGTCCATTGAATGTGATGGTTCCCTCTGTCACCTCGTAGGCAGGATTGCCTACAATGACATTGGAGAGCGTCGATTTACCCGCTCCGTTGGTGCCCATCAAGGCATGAATCTCACCGTCGTTAATGGTCAGATTGACACCTTTGAGTATTTCCTTGTCGCCAACTTTGGCGTGAAGATTCTTGATTTCTAACATATTATCCTACAGTTCCTTCAAGTGATACAGATAAAAGTTTTTGTGCCTCAACAGCGAACTCCATCGGAAGTTTGTTGATGACTTCCTTGGCATAGCCGTTCACGATGAGCCCCACAGCCTCCTCAGTGGAGATGCCACGTTGATTGCAATAGAAAAGTTGGTCTTCATTGATTTTGGAAGTGGTGGCTTCATGCTCGACGGTAGCCGTATTGTTGTGGATGTCCATATAGGGGAAGGTGTGCGCACCACATTGACTGCCCAACAAGAGGGAGTCACACGAGGAGTAGTTACGCGCTCCGTCTGCTTGCTTACCCACCCTAACAAGTCCTCGATAGGAGTTCTGCGACTTCCCTGCCGAGATGCCCTTGGAGATGATGGTGGAACGGGTGTTCTTTCCGATATGAATCATCTTGGTGCCCGTGTCTGCTTCCTGATGATGGTTGGTGACAGCCACGCTGTAGAACTCCGCTTGGCTATTGTCACCTCGCAACACACAAGAAGGGTATTTCCATGTGATGGCAGAACCTGTCTCCACCTGTGTCCACGAGAGTTTGCTGTTCACCCCACGCAAGTCACCACGTTTCGTCACGAGATTCAACACACCACCTCGCCCTTCTGCATCGCCTGGATACCAGTTCTGCACGGTCGAGTACTTCACCTCGGCATTGTCCATCACCACAATCTCAACAATGGCAGCATGCAACTGGTTTTCATCACGCATCGGTGCCGTGCATCCCTCCAGATAGGAAACATACGAACCCTCGTCACAGACGATGAGGGTGCGCTCAAACTGTCCCGTGTTCCTTGCATTGATGCGGAAATACGTGGAGAGTTCCATGGGGCAACGTGTGTTCTTGGGGATATAGACGAAAGAGCCATCTGAGAACACAGCACTGTTGAGGGCAGCAAAATAGTTGTCCTTGGGAGGCACCACACTACCCAGATACTGCTTGACGAGGTCGGGATGATTCTTCACGGCTTCGCTGATGGAGCAAAAGATGATGCCCTTTTCGGAGAGTTTCTCCTTGAATGTGGTCTTGACAGACACCGAGTCCATCACCGCATCCACAGCAGTGCCCGAGAGTGCCAAACGTTCCTCCAGCGGAATACCGAGTTTGTCGAAGGTCTTCATCAGTTCGGGGTCAATCTCCTCCACGCTCTGAGGTCCCTTCTTGCTCTTGGCTGTAGGGTCGGCATAGTAGGAGATGGCTTGATAGTCAATCTCTGGCAGATGCACATGTCCCCAAGTGGGTTGCACCTGTGTGAGCCAATAGCGGTAAGCCTCCAAGCGGAATTGCAACAACCACTCGGGCTCGCCTTTCTTCTCAGAAATGAGGCGAACCACATCTTCGTTCAATCCCTTCTCGATGATTTCGGTGTGTACGTCAGTGGTGAAGCCAAACTCATACTTCTTCTCAGCCACACTGCGTACAAACTCATTCGTTCTGTTCGTACCCTGTTTTTTCTCGTTCTTCTCGCTCATTCCTTCTGCTTCGACGGGTTGATTTTATCCACCACAGGTTTCAGACCATACTTGGGTTCACAGCCATTGGCAACCTCTGTGGGGTCAGTTACCAGCAGGATGTCGGGGATGACCACCTGCGTGGCATGCTTCATCTGGTAGTAGAGTTCCGAGCGCTCTCCCAACTTCTGGGGCTTAAAGCCTGCATTGCTGGCAATGAAGTCGAAGAGGTTGAGTGCCACACTGAGAATCAAGGCATAGCAAACCACTCCCACCAACGCACCCACGATGCGGTTGAGGAAGTTGAGTTTGAGTTTCTTGAAGAACTCCGTGAAGAAAGCGGCAAGCCATCCCAAGGCAAGAGGCACGATGATGACGATGAGCACAAAGGCAATCAGTCTTCCAAAGCCGATGCTGGCACCCGTCTTGTCTGCCAAGAAGTCACCAAACTGATGGTAGAGTGTGGCGGCGATGAGCAAACCCACCGCCACACCTAAGAAATTCGCCACCTGCTTGAAGGCACCCTGCTTCCAGCCCACGATGGCGCCCACAATCAGCACGATATAGATGAGTATATCCATACCCTATATCAATTATCAATTATCAAAGTTTAGCCTTCACTTCCACCTCGGTGTAAGTTTCCAGCACATCACCCTCACGGATGTCGTTGTAGTTGACGATGGAGATACCGCACTCGAAGTCGCGACCCACCTCCTTCACGTCGTCCTTGAAACGCTTCAGGGCAAGGATCTCGCCAGTATGCACCACAATACCATCGCGCACCACACGCACCTTGTCGTTGCGGTGAACCTTTCCTTCGGTCACCCAGCAACCAGCCACGGTACCCACCTTCGTGATGTGATATACCTGACGCACATCCACCTGAGCCGTCACCTCCTCCTTCAATGTTGGAGCCAACATGCCTTCCATGGCGTCCTTCACCTCCTCGATGGCATCGTAGATGATAGAGTAGAGGCGAATGTCCACACCATACTGCTCTGCCAAACGACGGGCGGCAGCAGATGGACGCACTTGGAAACCAATGATGATGACGTTGTCGGAAGCATGTGCCAACTCCACATCGTTCTCGCTGATCTGTCCCACAGCCTTGTGGATGACATTCACCTGAATCTTCTCCGTAGAGAGTTTGATGAGTGAGTCGGAGAGTGCTTCGATAGAGCCGTCCACGTCGCCCTTCACCACGAGGTTGAGTTCCTGGAAGTCGCCCAGTGCGATACGGCGTCCCAACTCGTCCAGTGTCAGACGTGTCTGGGTACGGAGTCCCTGCTCACGCTTCAGTTGCTCACGCTTGTTGCAGATTTCACGGGCTTCCTGCTCAGTCTCCATCACATGGAAGGTGTCACCTGCCGTAGGAGCACCGTTCAGACCGAGAATCACCGCTGGCTCAGCAGGCAATGCCTTCTCGATGCGCTGACCACGCTCGTTGAACATCGCCTTGATGCGGCCATAGTGTGTACCAGCCAGCACGATGTCACCCTGATGGAGTGTACCGTTCTGCACCAGCACCGTAGCCACATAGCCACGTCCCTTGTCGAGTGAGGACTCGATGATGCTACCTGTCGCCTTGCGGTTCGGATTTGCCTTGAGGTCAAGCATCTCAGCCTCCAGCAGCACCTTATCCATCAGGTCTTCCACACCGATACCCTTCTTGGCACTGATGTCCTGACTCTGGTACTTACCACCCCACTCCTCCACCAAGAGGTTCATGGCAGAGAGTTGTTCCTTGATCTTGTCAGGGTTTGCACCTGGCTTATCAATCTTGTTGATGGCAAAGACCATAGGCACACCCGCAGCCTGTGCATGGGCAATGGCTTCCTTGGTCTGAGGCATCACATCGTCATCGGCAGCGATGATGATGATGGCGATATCTGTCACCTGGGCACCACGGGCACGCATGGCGGTGAACGCCTCGTGACCAGGGGTGTCGAGGAAGGTGATCTTACGACCATCCTTCAACTTCACCTTGTAGGCACCGATGTGCTGTGTGATACCACCCGCCTCACCAGCAATCACGTTGGTGTTGCGGATATAGTCGAGGAGCGAAGTCTTACCGTGGTCAACGTGACCCATCACCGTGATGATTGGTGCACGTCTTTCGAGATCTTCCTCCTTATCTTCCACTTCTTCGATGGCGTTAGACACCTCGCCAGACACATATTGTGTGGTGAAGCCAAACTCCTCCGCCACGATGTTGATGGTCTCTGCATCCAGACGCTGATTGATGCTCACCATCATACCGATAGACATACAAGTGGCAATGACCTGATTCACAGAAATGTCCATCATCGTCGCCAGTTCGTTGGCAGTTACGAACTCTGTAATCTTCAACACCTTGCTTTCTGCATTCTCAGCCATTTCCTCCTCAGCCATACGCTCGTGGATAGCCTGACGCTTGTCCTTGCGGTACTTCACGCCCTTCTTCTCCTGCTTGGCAGTGAGACGTGCCAACGTCTCCTTCACCTGCTTTGCTACCTCTTCCTCCGTCAGTTCCACTGGCTTTGGTGGCTGCTTCTTCTTGTTCTTCTTTTTGCCAGAACCCTGTTGCTGAGCCTGCTGCTGGTTCTTCTGCTGCTGGGCATTGTTCTGTCCTTGCTTGCCACCCTGCTTCTTGCCCTGCTGGTTCTGACCATTGTTCTGCTTGGCAGCAGCATCAATGTCAACCTTGTTGCTGTTGATGCGGTTACGCTTCTTCTTCTGACCATTGCCCTGACCTTGAGCGTCACCCTGAGCCTGCTGGCGTTCCTTTTTACGCTCAGCCTTGCTCTTGCGGTCAGGACGCGTCTTGCTGTTCAGGCTCGACAAGTCGATGAAGCCCACCTGCTTGAACTGCACACCTGCCTCAACAGGAGCAGCCAAGTGATAGACACCATTCTCATCCTGTTCCAGACGGTCAGCCGGAGTCTGCTTGCCCTTCTTCTTTGCCTTGGGCTCAGCATCTTGCTCACCATTCTCCGCAGGTGCAGGTTCTGCTGTCTGCTCAACAGGTGCAGCGGGAGCCTTTGCAACCTCCTTCTCCACCTCCTCCACAGGAGCCGTCTCCTTCGGAGCAGCATCAGCGGGCTTGGACTCAGCCTTCGCCTCCTTCTTCGGCTTGGGTTCCTCCTTCTTCATGTCGTTGATGTTGCCAACGATTTTCAGTTGGGGCTTCTTGGCTGCCTTTTCCTTCTCGAGGCGTTCCTTCTCCAAGCGTTCCTTTTCCACACGAGCAGCCTGCTGACGCTCCTTCTTCTCCTGCTGTTCCTTCACCTTCTGGTTCTGGATTTTCTGCTTCGTCTCGGCGTTCTGCTTCATGTCCTCGCCGAACTCCTTCTGAAGGATGGCATATTGCTCGTCCGTGATTTTAGCGTTCGGCGTCGCGTCTTGTAGCGCCAAACCCTTCTTCTGCAGGAATTCAGCCACGGTGTTGATTCCCACATTCAGTTCTTTTAATGCTTTATTCAGTCTTACTGCCATATAGACCTATTTATAATTGTACATTAATCTTCTTCAAATTCTGTCTTCAAAATGCGGATCACCTCGTCCACAGTGTCCTCCTCGAGGTCAGCCTTCTCGACGAGCATCGCACGTGGAGCACCCAGCACAGCCTTTGCCGTGTCGAGACCAATGCCCTTGATGGCATCGATGATCCAAGGCTCGATTTCGTCAGTGAACTCATCCAGATAGATGTCTTCCTCGTTCGGTTCGTCACCATCCAGTTCGCGGAACACGTCGATGGTGTAGCCCGTCAGCATACTTGCCAACTTGATGTTGTCACCATTCTTACCGATGGCGAGGCTCACCTGGTCAGGCTGCAGATACACCTCTGCCTTCTTCTTCTCCTCGTCGAGAGTGATGGAAGACACAGCGGCAGGGCTGAGTGCACGCTGAATGAACAACTTGATGTTGCTCGTATAGTTGATGACGTCGATGTTCTCGTTGTGCAACTCGCGCACGATGCCATGAATACGGCTACCCTTCACACCCACGCAGGCACCCACAGGGTCAATGCGCTCGTTGTAACTCTCCACGGCAATCTTCGCCCTCTCACCAGGGATGCGGGCAATGCGCTGCACCGTGATGAGACCATCATTGATTTCAGGCACCTCCTGCTCCAGCAGACGACGCAGGAACTCAGGAGAAGTACGTGAAAGGATAATCTTAGGATTGTTGTTCAGGTTGTCCACACGGAGCACCACGGCACGAGCCGTCTCACCCTTGCGGAAGAAGTCGCCAGGAATCTGCTCACCCTTCGGCAAGAGCAGTTCATTGCCCTCGTCGTCGAGCAGCAGCATCTCACGCTTCCAAATCTGATACACCTCACCACTCACAATCTGACCCACCTTGTCCACGTATTTGTTATAGAGGTTATCATGTTCGAGGTCAAGAATCTTGCTTGCCATTGTTTGGCGCAGAGTTAGGATGGCGCGGCGTCCAAACTTGGCAAATTCCACCTTCTCACTCACCTCTTCGCCCACTTCGAAATCCTTGTCAATCTGCTGAGCTTCTGACAGGCTGATTTCCGCATTCTCGTTTTGCACCTCACCATCTTCCACCACAACACGGTTACGGTAAATCTCAAAGTCACCCTTGTCAGGGTTTACGATCACGTCAAAGTTCTCGTCCGAACCGTAAGTCTTCTGCAATACGCTGCGGAAACTATCCTCAATCACACTTACCAAAGTGGTTCTGTCAATGTTCTTGGTCTCCTTGAAGTCCTTGAAAGTGTCTATCAAGTTGACACGTTCTGTCAATTTTTTTGTAGCCATTATAATTGTTTTTTTAGTTGTTTCAATGTCCGTCTATTTGAAATCAATGATATTCTTCACCCACTTCACGTCGCCATAGCCGAAGGTCTTGTCCACCTCCACCATCTGTGGGCGCTTCTTCCCCTCTATCTTTTGCTTCTCGATCACCGTCACCACAAAGCCATTCTCGTCAGCGCTCTTCAGCGAGCCCTCCAACTTCTTGCCCTCAGCAGTCATCAGTTCCACGTCATAGCCGACAGAGTTGATGTATTGCTGCAGCACCTTGAAAGGTTGCCCGATACCAGCCGAGCCCACCTCCAGTTCGAAGTCCTCCACATCGCGGTCGAAATGTTCCTCGATGAAACGGCTCAGTTCACAGCAGTCCTCAATCCACACGCCATCCTTGTGGTCAATCTCCACCGTGATTTTGTTCTGCTCGTCAACCGTAGCATCCACCAAGAAATACTCCTTGCCCTCCAACCATTCGAGAGCCAAATCCTTCACTTTGTTTTTGTCAATCATACAATAATTAAAAACTTACAATCAGCCACGAGCCATTGTGGCAAAATGAACAAGGTCCCCCTTTCTCCGCCATGCAGTTGACAAAGAAAAGAGGGAACTTTTCAGTCCCCTCATTCATTTCGAGTGCAAAGGTACGAAGAATTAATGATTCCACCAAACATTTCTGCAATTATTTCGCATTAGTGCACCACCTCCCACGATTTAGGGGTACAGATGCGCTTCATGCAGGCACCCATGTCGTCAGCAAACTGGTAGAAGTCATAGCCTATGGCACGGAAAGCACGCTGCAGTTGGTCTATCGAGACAGTTGAGCCCTTCTTGAACATGCTGCTTGCCATATCCACGGCTTCACGCATATGCTGAGGAATCATGCTGGTGCCGTTGGTGGTGTAGCGGGCAATGTCGTAGGGCTTCACATAGTTGTTGAATTGCTTGACCAACTGGCGCAAACCCTCCATGTACTCGTTCACGGCATCTGCTTCGCGGTACAGTCTCTCCGCACCTGCAGGCATCTTCCGTGCTTCGGCAAGAATCTTCTCTGCTTCCTTGAAACGTTCAGCACCTTTGTAGGTCATGGCGTCACCCACCTTGGTGGCATTGTCCAGAGCCTCGCCACGAAGGGACTTGTCAGCCAGTTTCTTCCAGTCCTTGCCATAACTCTCAGGATGTGTCTCCACAGCCTCAATCACAGTCTGGTCCATCTTGCGGGCATATTTCTCATACTGTGCAGACTTGCTCGCACTTGTCTGCACCGACTGACCTGTCACCTGTTGACGTGCCGCCTTGTAGAAGTTGCGGTTGTAGATTTCCACCACCTCATCCTGAGGCAAGTAAATCTTCTTGTCACCCTCCATAAAGTAATAGGTGGTGTCGCGGTCCATGGTCACCTTCTTGCCTCGCACCAGGTCATCGGCACTCGATGCAGAAGCGTTCTCAATCATGATCTTCTTGCCAGGATACTTCTTCTGGAATTCCTTCTTGCACAAGTCATCCACCTGGTTGTACACCTTCTTCAGCGAGCCATTGAACTCCGCGCGTACAACGTCATAGCCCTCGCCGGCAGTGTTCAGGATATACATCGCCTGTTTGTCACCCTGCACCTCCATCACCAACTGGTTCTTCAACATGCGGTTCGCCTTGCACGGGTTCGCATTCTCCAATTCTATGGCGGCACGAAGCCTCTTCACCTTATCGATGCCACGGGCACGACCAGCCTTCATTCCCTCGTCAAGACACAAGTCACCAGCCATCACCGGAGCATTCTTGGCAGCCTTCAGTTGCATCTCACTCAGCGTGGCTGCCTTCTGAGTTGCTTGGGCACTCTTCTGGCAAGCATCCCGATAGAGCCATCCCTTCAGCGTGTTGTAAGGTTTCGCAAAGCCCTTCTTGGCATTTGCCACAGCCTCCTTCAACCCCGCGCGGGTGACGTTCTTTGCCTTCAATGTACTTGCTGTACCAGTAACAGACAACACGATGAAGGCTCCGTTCTTGACACCAATCCAGAACATGTCCAATGCGCTGTCGCCATTCTTGTTATAGACATAGTCGTGCATCTCTTCCACAAAGTCAATAGGCGTGAAGACAAGTTCCGAGATACCCCAAGTGCCGACACCTGCCACAATGCGGCCACATATTCCCAAATCGTCACCCACTTGCTTCCAAGCGTTATACCACCATCCCATCGCGTCAGAAAGCGTCTCCTCTGGTGGCAGGTCATCACCCACACCACCTATCTCACCAGTCAGCAAGTCTGTATAAGTGCGCTGGATGCGGGCAACATTCCTGGCATCATAGCCGAAAGCCTCATCATAGCCTTCCAGTTGCATATGGGTGAACTTTGCCAATGGGAACATACGGTCCATCTGACCATGCGCAACGATGTTGTCGATGATGTGCTGCAAGCGGTCGGCAACGTGGTGGTCCCGCTTCCTCGCGGCATTCCATTCCTCCATGTTTTGGAAGGCACGTCGCTTCTGCGAGCACAGGCGCATCGTGAAGGTGCACGAGTGCACTTTCTCCACATCATCGTTGGGTCCCTTGTATTTCACCTTCACCGTACCCTCGGCATCGATACGGTTGGGGGCATCGAGAATACCCTTCAGGCATCGGATCAGGCAGAGGCGTCCCACACTCGTCTGGTCATTCAGAGGCTCGATGCTGAATCCCAGTTTATCCACCAGTTCCTGCTTGGTCTCATCCTTCGCCTTCACCACAAAGCCATCCTTGGGCAGAGGCACCGGAGCCACCTTCAACAGCGAGTTGATGGAGTAGTCGTAGTCATACAGCACCAGCGTCGCCTCGTTCTCCTCAGGCATAAACGCCTTGCCATTCACCTTATAGCAATTCTTGAGATGGGTGCGGTGATTCATCGGGTCATACTCCGTGATGTAGCAACCCACATCGCCATGACTCTTCAGTTCAAGCGTCAAACCCATGTAGAAGCGCAGCACAGGCAGGGCACCCTCCACCTTCATGCCACAGTCGTTTTCTGCCTCCACATGCAGTTGATAGGTCACCCACTTGCCCGGGATGCCCTCATCCTTTTCGGGATCAAACAACTGGTCACGGATGACGGCATAGTAGTGCTTCGCCTGGTCATCCCATTCCACCTCCACCGAATAGTCCTCTGTCGCCTTGCCATTCTCCGTGATGTACGCCGTGACACCCTTCTCCCCCTCAAAGCCCACAACAGCGAACGGGAGACGCATGGCAATGTCGCAACGGGCAGGGATGGTCAGGTTCTCCTGTCCGAAGAGCACCTCATACTTGACAATCTTGAAGTGTATCTTGTTCGTGTAGGAGCCTTCGGCACTGGCGATGGTGAATTTCACGATGCCCTCCTCGGGTGGGGAATCCATCTCGGGGGCATAGACATAACTCGTCTTCCAGCCATTCACAATCTCGCCATCCTCCACCACCAGATAGTCGTCCCCGCTGGTGATTTGGATTTGTCGGGTCAGCCCCTCGTCTGTGAACTCAGCGCCATTCTTGGGCATCCTGACAATGCAGGCACACACCTGCTGGGCAGCGTCACCCACCACCAGCGTGTCGCCAAAGTCCTTGTACAAGTCCATGCGCAGGTCGTCCGGCTCCTTCTCCTCCTCCTGCTCCTCCTCACCGTCCTCATCCTCCTGACCCTGACTCTCACGCTCCTTCTTCTTCCTCGCCCTCCTGCGATAGGCTGCCACACCACCTGCGGCTGCACCTGCCACAGCGCCACCGACCGCCACTGCCACAGCAATCGGAATCAGGAACTTCATCGTGCCACTCTCTTCCGATGCCTCATTGTCTTCCTCATGGATGGGAGGATCTTCATTTTCAGCCTCATCTTCATTTTCAGCCTTATCATCCTTGCCCTCATAGTCATCAATATCTATCGTCATAAAGACCTCGAACGCGAAATCACTGGTACTAGGCATTCCCACACCTGTTTCCTTTGAATCCACCGTACGTCCACCCACTGTTAATATCACTGTGTGATTAGTTTTCTGCCCACATCCACGTTCTAGTTCTTTCACACTTGCACTCAGTGAAACACCTGGCAGCCCACTTTTCACTAATTGCTTCGCCTTGGCCTCCTTTCGACTAGAATACTCATCTCCTTTTAATCCCATCGTAAGAGATATCATATCCCAACCAACACCCTCCGTTTCCGAAAGCGATGTAATTGTAAATGAGGCATTAATCACATCTGAAATTGTTGCACGACCTCTAAGGTATAGTGTGCCATCTTTGAAATGCTCTTCTACAATATCACTGACGCCTGACACATTAAAACTGGCCCTACATGTTCCATGATTATTTGGAGCATTTGTAAGAGAGATTGTTTCTGTGCGAGGATTAAAATTATATCCGACTGTTAATGTTTGCTGGTATCCATCTGCCACAGCACTTAGAGGCATCAGCATAGCCAATGCCGTCAGGAAGGTTAGCAATTTGTGTTTGGTGTTCATAGTTGATCAAGTTTTTAGTGATGAAAGTTAGTATGTCACCGGCACGGTGTACTTCACACGGACGGGTTCCCCGTTGATGGTGCCGGGGCTCCAGCGGGGCATACTCTTGAGAAGGCGCAATGTCTCTTTGTCAAGGTCGGGGTCAACAGATTTGACGATTTTGAAGTCACTCAGCGAACCGTCCTTCTCCACCACAAACGAGGCAAACACTCTGCCATGCAAACCCTTCTCCAG
>JBGUGM010000193.1:0-5065 GCA_045111535.1 Bacteroidaceae bacterium | reverse complement strand
GGCGAACCATTGTGGTTCCTCCTTCATTGTTGATGCTGGTGCTTTGGTCTCTGCTAAGCTTTCCATGAGTGTGTTTTTGTGAAAACGTTGCAAAGGTAATGATTTTTTCATTGAAAATCTTTATCTTTGCATCATAAACTGAATCATACAATGATAAAATTGACCAAACTAACTAACGATTCGTGTCTCATCAAGGCATTCTCTTTCCTATCTTGTATCCTCCTTATGGGAAACGTTTATGCTCAACAATGGCCCCCCATTCCTCAAGAGGCAAAACCATACACTCGTTGGTGGTGGTTGGGTAGTGCTGTCGATTCTGTTGGACTTGATGATCAACTTACGGAGTTTGCCAAAGTGGGTATTGGTGGTGTGGAAATCACGCCAATTTATGGAGTGCAGGACAATGAGACGAATGATATTCCCTACCTCTCTCCACGTTGGATACGTATGCTCAAATATGTGGAGGAAAGGGGCAACGAATTGGGTCTTGAGACGAATATGGCAACGGGTACAGGATGGCCGTTCGGAGGACCATTGGTGACAGAAGAGGATGCGGCGAAGAAACTTTTCTTTGATGAGAACCAGGATGCCAGTTGGGGATTGACAAAGCAGAAAGTCAAACGAGCCGCGCCAGGAGGTGAAGGTTATGTGATTGACCATTTCGATAAAGATGCAGTGGCCCACTATCTGGAACGCTTCGATACTGCTTTTGCTCATCAGAATGTGTCCTTCCCTCACACCATGTTCAATGATTCCTATGAGGTGTATGGCGCTGACTGGACACCGAAACTCTATGAAGAGTTCCAGAAGCGGAGAGGATACGACCTCCGCCCTTTTACCTATATCTTAGACAAGAAAGATTCTCTCCGCACCGATGCAGATCGTCGTATTGTGAGCGACTACCGAGAAACGCTAGGCGAACTCCTTCTGGAAAACTTTACTACCCAATGGACAGATTGGGCACACCGTCATGGCAGCATCACGCGTAATCAGGCGCATGGTAGTCCTGCTAATTTGCTCGACATTTATGCAGCTGTGGATATTCCTGAGTGTGAGGGATTCGGGCTCAGCGATTTCGGTATCAAAGGACTTCGTCGTGACGAGGGTTTCACGAAGAAGAATGACTCCGACATCTCCATGTTGAAATATGCTTCCTCTGCTGCGCATATTTCAGGCAAGAAGTTCATTTCCAGCGAGACTTTCACATGGCTTACCGAGCATTTCCGCACATCCCTCTCACAATGCAAGCCTGACCTCGACCTTATGTTCCTATCGGGTGTGAACCATGTTGTCTTTCATGGCTCCTGCTATTCTCCGAAAGACGAGCCTTGGCCGGGTTGGCGGTTCTATGCCTCTGTTGACATGACTCCTTACAATCCGCAGTGGAATGCCATGCCTGCTTTCTGTCAGTACATCAGCCGTTGCCAGTCGTTCCTTCAGTGGGGCGAACCAGATAACGATGTGTTGGTCTATTTGCCATATCACGATATGCTTTATGATCAACCAGGTACAGTTGCTCTTTTCGACATTCATTCGATGGCTCAGCGAGCACCCAAGTTTATTAAGGCTGTCCAGGCTATCATCAAGAACGGCTACGATGTGGATTACATTTCCGATAAATACCTCAAGAAATTCGCCACCACCTCTTCTGGTGGAACCATTCTTGTGCCCGATGTCCGATTCATGCCTGCTGAAACATTGCGCTATCTCATGTTCTTCGCAGCGGAGGGCGGTCAGGTTGTGTTTGTCGGCTCATTTCCTCAATCCATCCCTGGCTACGGCAAGGAGGCAGAGCAGAAAGTCTTTGCCGAACTGATGGCAACGTTGCAGAGCCGCGTCTCATTTCATCCCGAGCAGGCGATGGCGACACATTGGGAAAAGGGCACCATCATCACTACGCCCAACTACGCTGATGGCCTTCAATTCACCGCTGCCCGTAAGGAGACGATGAGGGTTGAACAGGGGTTGAGCTGCATTCGTCGCAGCAATCCCGAGGGTTATCATTATTTTGTGTCGAATTTGCAGGGTAGGGACATCGATGCTTTCGTCACTCTTGGCGTGAAAGCTAAGCAGGTGGTGTTTTACAATCCCATGAATGGGCAGATTGATCTAGCCAAGACTGATGCTCAAGGACGTGTGAAAGTACAGTTGAAGAGTGGCGAAAGCATCATTATCCGCACGTTCATCAATGGCACCGAAGAATCGTTCAAACCTCACAAGTATCTGAAGTCTCAGCATGACAGCACGATGGAACTGCAGGATTGGACCCTCTCTTTCATGGAATCTGCCCCTGTGGAAATTACGCAGACCTATAGTATGAAGGGTGCCCCTAAACCTTGGACGGCACTTGGCGACTCTGTCCTCAACTCGACGATGGCGACAGGCGTATACAAGACCACATTCAATCTTCCTAAGAAACAGCCTGATATTGCTTATGTTCTTGACCTTGGCGATGTACGTGAATCCGCCCGTATCGTGCTCAATGGTAAGGAAGTCGCTATGCTTTTTGCTGTGCCTTTCCGTGTGGACCTTACCGATTCCCTTCATGATGGCACGAATACCCTTGAAATTGCAGTAACCAATCTTCCAGCGAATCGCATTGCCCAGCTCGACCGCGATGGCGTCAAATGGCGCAAATTCAAGGAAATCAATGTGGTGGACTTGAACTATAAGAACACCCTTTACGACAAGTGGGAACCTGTGCCTTCTGGCTTGAACAGTCCTGTACGCATCATCCAGTACAAGTACGAATAGATTAGAGTAGCCAAGTAACCAGTAAAGGAATGGAAATCATCGAGAGGAGGGTTGTGATGAAAGTCACCTCAGTGATGAGGGATGTGTCCTTGCCATGACGCAGACAGAGGATGGTGCCATAGGTGGCGACGGGCATGGCGATGACCACGGTGTTGATGCCTACGACAAAGGGTGAGAACCATCCGAGGGCAAGGAAGAGGAAGTGGATGCCGACGGGCAGTATGGCGAGGCGCATAAGCGTGGTGGCGTAGATGGTGCCGTTGCCAAGCAGGGAGCCCAAGGGGAGGTTCGACATCGACGAGCCGATGATGAGCAGCGCGGCAGGTACGGTGATGTTGCCAATCATGGTGAGTGGTTGGCTGATGAATTCGGGGATGTCCTTGATTTCCAGTGCCACAATCAGCATGGTCAGGTAGGCTGAGAGCATGGGGGTGGAGTAGAACACTTTCCTGAGCATCTTCTTTCGGCTCATTTCTTTCTCTGCCTCCGATGGCTCTTGATTCTTTCCGACAATCAGCATGGTGCCGATGGTGAAGACCGCGAACGTGTTGACCACGTTGAGTACGGCAGCATAGAACACAGCTTCGTGTCCGAAGATGGAGGCGACGATGGGATAGCCCATGAAACCGACATTGCCGAACATCATGGCGAAACCGATGACTCCCTCCTCATCCTTTTTCTTGGTCAGGAAACGGGGCAGTAGGAATGCCACACCTGTCAGTAGGAGGTAGGTGAGGACGCTGATGCCCAGGAGTGGCAGGATGTATTGGCGGTCGGGCAGTTCACCTGTCATGGCTGACGAGAGAATCAGTGCAGGGCAGGTGATGTCAATGACCACCTTCGACAGCCGTTTGTCGAACGTGCCACCCATATATCCCAGTTTGCCAGCGATGTACCCCACCACGACAATGGCAAACAATGTCAGCATTACTTGTCCTATCATACGTGTTCTCCTATGATTTTCTCCATCCAGATGACATCATACCATCGTCCGAACTTCCTTCCGCATTGGTGGAAGTGAGCAACTTTCTTGTAACCGAGGCATTCGTGGAAACGGATGCTGTCGTGGGTCAGGTATTCGTCCTCTTGCTCAATGTATGCGATAGCAGCGTTCATGTTGAGGATTCCTTGCGCCTTTAAGGCTTGCTCAAAGGCATCGTGCAGTTGCTTGCCGATACCCTTCCGCTTCTCATTTCTGTCCACATAGATGGAGGTCTCAACCGACCATTGGTAGGCGGCCCTTCCGTGGAATATGTGGGCATAGGCATAACCTACGATGTGTCCGCCCTTTTCTGCCACCAGATAGGGGTAGTCCTTGCTGAGATTTATGATGCGCTGGCGAAACTCATCCTCGCTTGGTACCTCATATTCGAATGAGATGGCGGTGCCCTCTACGTAAGGGGCATAGATGGCAAGTAAAGCCAGTGTATCCTCAGGGGTTGCTGGTCTGATGTTGATTTGTTCCATCTTCATTGAATCCTTTTTGAGGCTGCAAAGTTAGAAATTCCTGCTCGAACACGCAAGAAAAAGAAGAAAATGTATTATCTTTGTGGCAAAAATACAAGATAACGATGAAAAAGACATTATTGATACTTATGATGTGGATTGTGGCTATGTGGCTGACAGCGCAGACTTTGCATTACAACCGTCCTGCCGACTATTTCGAGGAGGCGCTGCCTATTGGCAATGGTACCATGGGTGGCATCATATATGGGGGAACGGATACTGACCGCATTTCGCTGAACGACATCACTCTTTGGACGGGTGAACCATGTAACATGAACGTCTATTCTCCTGACGCCCACAAGACTATTCCTGCCATTCGGGAGGCTTTGAGGAAGGGTGACTATCGTGAGGCTGACCGTCTGCAACACGAGGTGCAAGGGCATTTCTCACAGAACTATCAACCCCTCGGACAACTCTCCATTGAGTATTTAGATAAGGAAGGCGAGGTGAGCAATTACAAGCGTTGGCTTGACATCGGTAATGCGACAGCACATACGGTGTATCATCGGGGTGCCTATCAGTATGCCACCGAGTATTTCGCCTCGCATCCCGATTCGGGGCTTGTTATCCGGCTGACGACCGACAACCCGCGCGGCATCCATGTGCGATTGTCGATGGACTGCCAGTTGCGCCATGTAAAGTCAGCCTCAGAGGAAGGTGTGATGGTGGTGGATGGCTATGCAGGCTATGCGTCGCTGCCTAGCTATTACGACGCGAAGGAGAAGTTTGCCTACGACCCGAACCGCGGCATCCATTTCCGCACGAAGATGCAGGTGGCTGCCACGAACATGAGGGCGGAAGGCGA
>JBGUGM010000192.1:0-1649 GCA_045111535.1 Bacteroidaceae bacterium | reverse complement strand
ACGATAGATACCAGCACCAGGATACCAGCGCGAACTTTCTTCCTTGTTCTGCAGGTCTACTTCCAACAGGTTGTCGCCAGGTTTCACAAACGGGGTGACATCGACACGGAAGGTGTTGTAGCCATAGGCCCAGTAGCCTGCCTTCTGACCATTGACAAAGACTGTTGGTTCCGACATGGCACCATCGAACAGCAGTTCAGCATGTCCATTGAAACCTGCGGGAATGGTCAGCGTGCGCTTGTAGTGACCCTCTCCAATCCAAGGCAGAGCACCCGAGCGTCCCGTTTTCTCCGTAGGTTCCGTCTCACCATTCTGCGTGATGGCCACCTTCTGGATGTCCCACTTCTTGTCGAACGGTCCTGCAATGGCCCAGTCGTGGGGGATGCGCACCTGCTCCCACGTTTGTTTGTCGCGTGAGAACTGCCATCCATCGCTTAGCAGCATCTCCTTGCGCTGTGCCGTTATTGATAGCACACTGGCAAGCAGTAGAGAGGTTAAATAATACCTTTTCATTTTCATCGTCCTTAGTTTTGGTAATGTATCTTCGATTTTGATGTTTGAAGTTTATGACTACTTCAATGTTCAATGCTCAATCTTCAATGTTCAATATTCTTCACTCCTTCCTGAAGGAAGTCTACATAGGCAGCAACATCCTCGTTATAGCCTCTGCCTGGCATCAACAGCTGGCCTTCATTGTCGAGCAACACATAGTAGGGTTGCGCATTGGTGCCAAACTTATGGCTCTGCAGATAACTCCACTTAGCGCCCACGGTGCGCAAAGTCTTGGTATTGCCCTGCGCATCCTTTACTTCGATAGGTTCAGCAAGAGGAGTCTTATCGTCTACATAGAGTGAAATCAAAACATAGTCTTTCGTCAACAGGTCTGCCACACGAGGATCAGTCCATACAGCAGCCTCCATCTTACGACAGTTCACACAGCCAAAGCCTGTGAAGTCAACGATCACGGGTTTACCCTCTCTCTTGGCAACCTCCATACCTTCGTCATAGTCACGGAAGCGAGCCTCCACAACCTTATTGTTGAGGTTGAAGTCCTGTGTATTCATAGGAGGAGCGAAAGCGCTGACTGCCTTACAGGGAGCGCCCCACAAACCAGGAATCATATATACGGCAAATGCCAGCGATGCGATACCACCCATGATGCAAGCCACAGGCATGGGGCGATTCAGCTCGCCACCAATCTCATCACTTCTGAACTTCAGCCAGCCACAGAGGTATGCACCCAGCAAGCCAAAGATAACAATCCACAAAGAGAGGAACACCTCGCGGTCAAGGATATGCCAACCATAGGCAAGGTCGGCTACGCTCAAGAACTTCAGGGCGAAAGCCAACTCAACGAATCCGAGCACAACCTTCAGTGTGTTCATCCATGAGCCAGACTTGGGAGCCTGCTGCAACCATGAGGGGAACAAAGCGAAGAGTGTGAAAGGCAATGCCAAGGCTACGGCAAAGCCCAGCATGCCTACTGCTGGTGCCAACCAACCATTGCTGGTGGCAGCCTCCACCAATAGTAATCCGATGATCGGTGCGGTGCATGAGAATGATACCAGCACCAGCCTGAATGCCATCAGGAAGATGCTCAGATAGCCACTCGTTGCTGAAGCCTTATTATCTACAGCATTAGCCCATCC
>JBGUGM010000191.1:0-11717 GCA_045111535.1 Bacteroidaceae bacterium | reverse complement strand
ATATCAAAACAATGGTGCCTGCGTACACCACGACGACGGTGTGCTGGGAGCCATGGCCTTCGACGATGCCGAAATCCGCAAGGTGCGCCAGATGAAGGAAGCCGGTTTCAACCTTATCCGCACGGCTCATAACCCCACGACGCGTGCCTTCCTCGATGCCTGCGACTCCATCGGCATGCTCGTCATCGGCGAGGCTTTCGACGGCTGGCGCACACAGAAGAATCCCTACGATTATTCGACCGTTATCGATTCCTGCTTCCGTCAGGACATTCACGCAATGGTATTGCGCGACCGCAACCATCCGAGTGTCATCTCATGGAGCATCGGTAATGAAGTCATCGAGCGCAAGGACATTCGCGTAGTCTATACTGCGCGACAGATGAAGCAGGCCATACTCGAGATGGACGACACACGCCCCGTGACCGAGGCACTCTGTGCGTGGGACAACGACTGGGAAATATACGACCCGCATTTCGATGTGCTTGACATTGGCGGCTATAACTACATGATTCACAAGCACGAAAGCGACCATCAGCGTGCTCCCAAACGCGTGATGTGGCAGACGGAGAGCTATCCGCGCGATGCCTTCAAGAACTGGGCTTTGGTGCAGCAGTATCCCTACATCATCGGCGACATCGTCTGGACTGGTCTCGACTACTTAGGAGAGTCGGGCATCGGTCGCAACTATTACGAGGGAGAAAGACCGGGTGAACACTGGATTGAAGGTGGACAGCCCGACTGGCACGGGGCTTATTGTGGTGACGTGGACATCACGGGTTGGCGCAAGCCCATCAGTCACTACCGCGAGATGCTTTGGAAAATCCGGAACATGCCAATATACGAGTGGGAGGATGGTCAGACGAGTTCCACACCAATAGAAGATGACGGTTTGTATATGGCTGTGAAGGAACCTGATGGCTACCACGGAAAGATTCATCAGACCGCCTGGAGCGTATGGCCCACATGGGAAAGCTGGAACTGGCCTTCCTGGGAAGGAAAAGCCATCGAGGTGGAAGTCTACACGAAGGATCCACAGGTAAACCTCTTCCTCAACGACAAGCTCATCGATACCAAGAATATCAGTCAAAATACAGAATTCAAGGCCGTCTTTTCCGTTCCCTACGAAGCGGGCACACTACGTGCTCAGACTTGTTGGGGACGCATCAAAACACTCCGTACCGCAGGAAAGCCAGCCCGTCTGCGTCTTACCCCCGACCGCAACGTGATGGCAGCTGATGGTCAGTCACTCACCTTTGTCACTATTGAGGTGGTTGACAAGGACGGCACACCCGTCCCCGAAGCCGCCATTTCCTGTGAGGCTACCGTCAAGGGAGCAGGTAAGCTGTTAGCCTTTGCTTCTGCCGATTTGAAGGATACAGAACCCTACACCTCACCTCGTGTAAAAACATGGAATGGCCGCGCCCTGCTCGTCATTCGCAGTACACAGCAGAAAGGTTCCGTCAACGTAACCATCAAGAGCGCATTGCCCACAGCCAGTCTGTCGCTGAAGAGCAAGTAATAATATGAAGTGGACTGTTTTATCAGACAACCGGTCGTGCAATCCTGCGCTTGAAACAGAGCATGGGCTGTCCATCCTTCTGACAACGGAGCGGCACAAGATTTTGCTTGATACAGGAGCAAGTGATGTGTTTATCCGAAATGCAGAGCAGTTGGGCATAGAACTAAGTGATGTGGATTATGTTTTCATTTCTCATGGGCATAGCGACCATGCAGGAGGACTACGGCACTTCTTGGAGCATAATCAAAGGGCTAAGGTTATTGTCTCACCTGATGCCATGAGCGGAAAGTTCTTTTCCAAACGAGGGAATCTGCATAGCATTACTACGGAGTGGTCGGAAATAGACGATGACAGACTGATTCTGATCAACCAGACCTGTGAGATAGCAGAAGGTCTCCATGTGATTGCCCATATCCCTCAGATTCATCCAATGCCCAAGGGCAATCAGAATCTCTATGTGCTGGATGCCAATGGAGATTATATCCACGACGATTTCCGTCACGAATTGGCTCTGTATGTTGATGGGCTGCTATTCACAGGTTGCGCTCATAGTGGACTGGAAAATATTCTTTCAGCATGTCCTTGGCCTGTTCATACTGTTGTCGGTGGCTTCCACTTGCTTGACGGTATGGAGAAGGAAGAAGAAATACAAGCATTGGCTCAAAGGCTGCAAGCGAAATACCCTGAAACGCACTTCTACACCAGCCATTGCACAGGAGATCATGTGTTTGAGATCATGAGGAGCGTGATGGGTGAACAACTGCGAGGTGGAAGAATGAGTATATAGACGTAAAACGAGAGATGAAAATTGACCTAAATGGTGTGGAATTCAGAAATATTTTGTAAATTTGCACCTCAATTGCAAATTATGACGAGATGAAAACGATAAAACGAACCCAATCGTTACTGCTACGGATGCTGTGCCTGGCGTTGTTGGAATGTTGGATGCCAGCAACAATTGCTTGGGCACAGAACTCTTCGCCCGCAAGAATTCAGTATCCGGGTGACACCACGAAGGTGAGTATCAATAACTATTACGGTGACAGACCTACGAATGCAGATGCAGCCAACACGGTGACCCGCGAGAGGATGAACAAGGGTATGATCACCAACTCGCTCGATGCCCTGAGCGGTCAGGCTGCGGGTGTGCAGGTGCAAACGGGTGGCAACCACGAGGCGATGCTGTCGGCTGTGCGCGTGCGTGGTACCACATCGCTCACGGGTGGCAATGACCCGCTGGTGGTGATTGACGGTGTGCAGTCGGACATTGTCACGCTGAGCACCATCTATCCTGCTGACATCGAGAGTTTCACCATCTTGAAGGATGCCTCGGAAACGTCGCAGTATGGTAGCCGTGGTGCTGCCGGTGTGATACAGGTGGTGACGAGAAAGGGTAGGGCTGGCCAGTTCCACATCGCCTACGACGGCAGTGTGGGTTTCGAGAGCACCTACAAGAATCTCCACATGCTCAATGCCAACCAGTTTCGTCAGGCTGCCAGCAATCTGGGAATCAGCATCATCGATAAAGGCGCTGATACAGACTTCACAGAGGCGCCCCTGCAGACGGGCTTTGTGCAGAACCACCATCTGGCATTCGGAGGTGGTTCGGAGACTGCCAACTATCGTGCTTCTGTCGGTATGACCGACCACAAGACTACGGTCAAGAACTACAATCTGCGTAACTACATCGCCAAACTCGACTTGCATCAGAAGGCATTTGACAACCGTCTGACGGTGGACCTCGGTGTGCTGGGTTCCTTGCAGGACAACAACGTCATCCCCTTCAGACAGAAACTTTTCTATTCTGCGTCCACCTTCAATCCCACCTTCCCGGCAGGCAAGAATGATGCTGGTGGCTATGACGGCGTGACTGAGGCTGCGTGGATCAGCAATCCATACGCTCTGCTCAACATGAAGGAGGATGAGAATGACGGACACGTGAATGTCCATGCGAAGGCAACAGCGGATTTGGGCTACGGATTGACGCTGACCGCTTTCGGCAGTTATTCGTACACCGACATTGGCAATGCCCACTATTATCCCACCTACGTGTGGAGTCACGGAGAGGCCTATCAAGGCGACAGGAAGATTACGGAACTGCTGGGAAATATTGCCCTGAACTGGAGGGGACTGATAGCAGAGCGCCACCAATTGGAACTGCTGGGACTGATAGAGGGCGGAAGGGATAAGGATAAAGGCTTCTATGCCACCTCGTCGAACTTCAACACCAACGACTTTGGCTACGACAACCTCTCGGCAGGTGCCCTCAGACCATGGGAAGGCACCAACTCCTATAACTACAGTTCGAGTTCGACATCCTATCTGCTGAAGGGGCAATACACCTTCGACGAGCGCTACACGCTGAACCTCAGCACCCGTCTTGACGGTTCTTCGAAGGTGGGTGCAAACAATCGCTGGGAGTTCTTCCCCTCTGTCAGCGCTGCCTGGAACATCACGAAGGAGCGATGGATGGAATCGCTGAACCGTTACATCTCGAAACTCAATCTGCGTGCGGGTTACGGTAAGAGTGGTAACCTTGGAGGCATTGACGCCTTCATGTCGCAACAACTCATCCGACCGAATGGCGTAGTGAGCGTGGGTGGTATGCCTACCACCACTCTGGGTATCATACGTAACGCTAACCCTGACCTGAAATGGGAAATCAAGCGTACCTTCAATGTGGGTCTTGATATGGCTTTCTGGGACAACAGAATTGTACTGACAACCGAATTCTACACCTCGCGAACGTCTGACCTGCTCTATAACTACACCGTACCCGTGCCACCATTCACCTACGACCACCTGCTTGCCAATCTGGGCAAGATGCGCAACCATGGTCTGGAGATTGGCTTCGGCATCACACCGCTGAAGAAGCGGGACATGGAACTGAATATCAACATGAACTGGACCTTTGAGCGCAACAAACTCGTGACCCTCAACGGAGACTATCAGGGACAATACCTGACGGCACCCGACATACAGGGCATCAGTGGACTCTACGGAGCGGGCTATCATGGAGCGAGCGATGCGTGCTTCCAGATAGTGGGTCAACCGCTGGGTGTGTTCTATCTGCCTCACTGCAAGGGATTTACGATTGCAGAAGACGGTTCGAAGCGCTATGACCTGACATCGGAGCGATACATCTGCGGACAGGCAACGCCAAAGGCCATGATGGGTTCTAACTTCGCCTTCCGCTACAAGCAGTTTGACATTACCATGCAGGTGAACGGGGCTTTCGGTCACAAGATATACAATGGTACGTCGCTTGCCTACATGAATATGGCGTCGCTGCCCAACTACAACGTGATGCAGGGAGCACCCGAGATGAACATCCAGGACCAGGACATCAGCGACTATTGGCTCGAGCGTGGTGACTATGTGAACATCGACTATGTCACGCTGGGTTGGAACGTGCCCATTCGCTCCCCATACATCAGCAAGATGCGCGTGGCATGCTCCGTCAACAATCTCGCCACCATCACTTCTTATTCTGGCCTTACGCCTATGATTAACTCATCGGTGGTGGATTCAACACTCGGCGTCGATGACAAGCGCACCATACCACCATATCGTACCTATTCAGTCGCACTAAGCATACAGTTCTGATAATTGATAATTGACAATTGATAATTAAAGTATGAAAGTCAATCATATACTCATCATCCTTGCCCTCGCCTTCACATCGTGTTCGCTCGAAGAGACACCACGCAGCGAGTTGCCCGAAGACGTGGCATACACATCCAAGGAAACCCTGTATCTCAACACCGTTGCCACCTTATATAATTATATAGGCGGATACGAAGAAGGTCAGGGACTGCAAGGTGCCATCCGAGGTGTCTATGACCTGCAGACTTTTGGCAGTGACGAAGCCATGATTCCCCTTCGCGGAGTTGACTGGTACGATGGCGGTCTGTGGCAGGACATGTACAAGCACTCATGGACAGCCGGTCACGATTTGGTGAAGAACTCGTGGCTATACCTCTATAAGGTCATCACGCTGTGCAACAGGTCGCTCGAGACACTCGATGCCTATAAGGACCTTGCCGGCAAAGAGTACTATCAGGATTGGACAGCAGAGGTGAGAGCGCTCCGTGCCATATATTACTGGTATCTTATTGACCTCTTTGGCGATGTGCCCCTGGTGACCAACAGCAGCGTGTCGATGAACGAGGTGAAACGTGAGAAGCGTGCCGAGGTGTTCAAATTCTGCGAAGACGAACTCCTCTCTGTCGTCAATTTCCTGTCCTCCGAGAACAGCACCCGCGAGGGTGACTATTACGGACGCATCACACAACCCGTGGTATACTTTGTCCTGGCTAAACTGATGCTGGAGTCGGAGGTATATACGGGTGTGCCGAGATGGGAAGATTGCATCATCTATTGCGACGACCTGAAAGATCTGCATTATAGCCTTGAACCTATCTATCAGTCCAACTTCATCGTCTATAACCAGAATTCAAAGGAGAACATTTTCACCATTCCGATGGACAAGAACCTCTTCTCCAACCAGCAGCAGAACATCATGCGTTCGCTGCACTACCGCCATGCTGCAGCATACGGATATGGCGGCGAGAATGGTGCTTGTGCCACGCTGAAGACCTTGCAGGTGTTCGGCTATCCTGACAACTGTGACCCCCGTTTCACCGACTGTTACCACTTTACATACGTGTATGGTCCAAATGGAAAACCTGTCACCGACCGAACGGGAAAGCCCCTGAAATACGAGCCAGAAAAGGTGCAACTTGACCTGAGCGGTTCGCCATACCTGGAGACGGCAGGCGCACGCATGTTCAAATATGAGTTTGACAAGAACGCCATCAAGGACGGCAAACTCATAGACAACGACATTGTGCTCTTCCGCTATGCCGACGTGCTGCTGATGCGCGCTGAGGCAAAGGTGCGCTTAGGATTGGACGGCAGCGCCGACTTCAATGCCGTCAGGGGGCGTGCGGGAGCGGAGGAACGTGAATGTACGCTCGACAACATCCTCGATGAGCGTCTGCTGGAACTTTGCTGGGAGGGCTGGCGCCGTCAGGATCTCATCCGTTTCGGACAGTACAAGTCACTCTATGAGGGTCCTGATGCCATCGACGAGTCTGACGGTCACACCACTGTCTTCCCAATACCCGCCGACGTGCGTGCGCTCAACAACAACATGACGCAGAACCCCGGTTACTAAACCGCTCAATTGGTCATTTTTTTCGTCTTATGTTGGTGGGTGAAACGGTTCACCTCCCTTTCCTGAACTCTCTGGGGTTCATCCCCTTCATGCGCTGAAAGAAGCGGGCGAAGGTGGTGGAATCGGCAAAGTGGAGGCGGTCGGCTATTTGGGCAATGCTGAGTGAGGTTTGGCGCAGCAGGAAGATAGCCTCCATGAGAAGTAACTGGTTGATATAATCAATGACGGTACGTCCTCCAGACACCTGACGGACAACACGTGAGAGGTAGGTGGTGGTGATGCAGAGTTCGGAAGCGTAGAAGCCGATGTCGTGATGCTCCATGAAATGTTGTGGCAGCAGGCTGAGGAAACCGAGGAAGATTTCTTCTACACGCTGGGGGAAGCGATGCTCGCGGATGCTGTGCTCCTGAATGGCGGAGAGGTCAAGCAGAAAGAGGTTGTAAAGCATCTTCAAACTGTCGTTGGCTTGGGGTAGTCCTAGTTGCTGATACTGAATCATCATCTGCATCAGTTCCTGCAGTCTTTGTCGGTCATCGGCTTTCAGCGGAAGCACGGGCGAGGTGAGTTCGACCACCGTGAAATAGGCGGTGCGGATGGCATCACGTACTGATGGTAAACTAAGCGTGAAGTGCTCGTCTGCCAATAAGCAGATACCGCTGTAGTCGCTGGAGGATGAGAGGACAGTGACCTCGAAGCCTGGTGAGTATGTGTACAGGTCACCCTCATGTAAGGTCATCTCGCGTTCATTATATAATATAGTAACCCAGCCGCGCGTGACGATGGTAAACACATAGCACGACAGGAAACCATGCGTCTCGTTCGCGCCGAATGTCCACTCCGCGTTGGTCTCCAGGCAGATGACGTTCCCTTCCCATGTTCCTTTGGGCACAGGCAGGTCTCTTAGTTGCCAAAATTCCTTCAAACTGTACATACGATTACCGTTTTGTGCTGCAAAGATACAAGAAAAAAACGAACCTGTTTGATTTCATCGAACATTTTCACGCTCGACAAAGCAAAAAAAAGACTTTTGTTTTGTTCTCGCTTAATCAAATGTTTCGTTTCAGTCGGTTTTTGTTTCGTTTCAGTTTGTATTTCTATACGAAAAACGTCGTACCTTTGCACCCAGATAACAATCAACATGAGTATTAACTTTAAAACCATTTAAACTATGGACAAGCAGAAATCAATCGAAACATTGCAGTTTTTCGTAACAGGCCTTTCTGAAGGCGCATTCGTACACAAGGTACAGGGACAGATTTTCAAGGCTCAGGGCTTTACGAAACTGGGCGAGAAGTACATCGGTCACTACAACGAGGAGATGGAATGGGTGGAGAAGTTCATCGACCGCATCCTCGACCTCGGCGGTGAAGTAAAGGTGGAGAAGCATGAGGCTCGTGCACTGTGCTATGACCCCGTGGAGTACATCAAGGAAGACCTGAAGATTCAGGAGCCAGGTGTGGAACTGCTGCGCAAGTGCATGGGTTCGGTATGCGAGGACTATCTCACTTTCGACATCTTGAAGGACTATCTGGCTGACGAGGAGGAGGATCTCTATTGGAGTCAGGGTGCCATTGAGATGATTGAGAAGATTGGCGCACAGAACTGGCTGATTATGCAGATGTAATACATTAAATAAAAAACATCATGAAAGAGAAGGTATTGCAGGCCATGCGTGAGTTCGGTGCTCCCGTGAACGCTGGCAAGATTGCGGAAATCACTGGTATTGACCGCAAGGAAGTGGACAAGGCTTTTGCCGAGTTGAAGAAGGAAGGTGCGATTGTTTCGCCTGTCCGTTGCAAGTGGGCACCAGCCCAATAATCTCTATGGCATTTATTTCCCAATAATCATTAAATCCCAAGGCGATAGTCGCTTTGGGATTTATATTCCATCTGTTATGTCGCTAACGATATATTGTTAAACTAACTTAATATTTTACATAAATCGCTTGCGATATAAATTATTCTCCTTACCTTTGCAGCAGAAAAATCGCAAACGATATAAATAACATTGGATTATGGCAAGAATTTATGATTTCAAGGCTCAGACGAGCAAAGGTAAGGAACTGGATTTTGCACAGTTCGAAGGTAAGGTATTGTTGGTAGTCAACACAGCCAGCAAGTGTGGATTCACACCCCAGTTCGCAGGATTGGAGGAGATGAACCAGAAGTACAAGGACAAAGGTCTGGTCATCATCGGCTTCCCCTGCAACCAGTTCAGGGAGCAGGATCCTGAGGGCGATGCAAAGATAGAGGAGTTCTGCCAGTTGAACTATGGTGTGACCTTCCAGATCATGAAGAAGGGAGATGTCAACGGCCCTGCAGCAGAACCCATCTTCGAGTATCTGAAGAGTGTGGCTCCCACCGAGGAGTACAATGGTCTGAAGGCTAAAGCCGCCAAGACACTCTTCAAGGCTATCAGCAAGAGTGTGGAGAAGGACAGTGACATCAAGTGGAACTTCACCAAGTTCTTGATTTCGAAGGATGGTGAGACCATCAAGCGTTATGCTCCCACCACAGAGCCAAAGGACTTCGAGAAGGACGTTGAAGCAATGCTTGCTTAATTGATAATTGATATTTATCATGCACGAAGAATTGAAACTTGACAACCAACTTTGCTTCCGGTTATACACCATCAGCAGGCTGATCACCCAAGCATATACACCGCTGCTCAACCAGTTGGGCATCACCTATCCACAATATCTGGTGCTGATGGTGCTTTGGGAGCAGGATTCACAACCTGTGAACGATATTGCCCACCGGCTGTATTTGGAGACGAACACCGTCACCCCCTTGCTGCAGCGCATGGAGAAACTGGGGCTGTTGAAACGCCGCACAGCCAAAGAGGACAAGCGTCAGCATATCGTGAGCCTGACACAGAAGGGGCGTGACATGCAGGAACAGGCACTCTGCGTTCCACAAGGCATGATGCAGAGTCTCAGCACATGTCCGTTGGGTATGGACGACTATGTCCAGATGAAGGAACAGTTGGACAGTATGATTGAAACCCTGAAGACGAGATGAAACTGGACGAGTACATGAGCGAGAGCATTCGCAACATTATGGCGAAGGCTTATAAGAACGTGCTCCGAAATCCACGCGAGGCGAAGTTTGCCTACAGGATGCAAAGACTGTTTGAGAAGTCGGAAAAGCGTCGTCGCGAGGTGAGCGAACGTGAGGCGATGGACATCCCTCCGTTTCTCATCAGCAGTATATCGACCACGTGCAACCTGCAGTGCAAGGGATGTTATGCCCGCAAGAACGGTATTGCTGACGACCCGGGCAAAGACAGCAAGCACACATTGCAACCCGAAGAGTGGCGCCGCATTTTCACCGAAGCAGCAAGTCTGGGCATCAACTTTTCCCTTTTGGCAGGTGGCGAACCTCTGATGCGGAAAGATTTGCTGGAATCCATCAGCAACGTGGAGGACATGATATTCCCCATTTTCACCAACGGCACCCTCATTGGCCCCACCTATCTCGAATTCTTCGAGAAGCATCTCAATATGGTGCCCATCATTAGTCTGGAGGGGTTGCAGACGAGCACCGACCAGCGTCGTGGAAAGGGGGTGTTCAAGAAAGCCATGCAGGCGATGGAAGAACTCAGCCAGCGAAAACTCTTCTTTGGCACCAGCATCACCGTCACCACCGAGAACATGGCCTTTGTCACCTCCACCGACTTCATCGACCAGTTGCGCTCCTATGGCTGCAAGATTGTATTCTATGTGGAATATGTGCCATTGGACGAGGGTACGGAGCACCTTGCTTTCAGCGATGAGCACGTCGAACAGATGGAGCAGACGATGAACACCCGTCGTGAGCAATACGAAGATTTAATCTTCCTCTCCTTCCCGGGTGATGAGAAAGCCCTCGGGGGCTGTCTGGCCTCCGGACGAGGATTCTTCCACATTGGACCTGACGGAGCGGCAGAACCATGCCCTTTCTCGCCCTACAGCGACAGCAACGTGGCAAAGATGGGTGTGCTTGGTGCCCTGAAATCCCCTCTGTTCCGCCGCATCCGCGATGCACGTGCCTTGGGGTGGGAGCATACAGGTGGCTGCACACTTTTCGAGCACCGCGAAGAGATAGAAGCATTAACTCAACAAAAAGAATAAACAATGAAAACAGCAATTCGTTATTACAGCAAGTTTGGCCACACCACAAAGATGGTGGAGGCCGTGAAAGACATGGTAGGTGCAGAACCTCAGACCGTCGCCATTCCGCTCGGCGAACCCGTAGATGTGCTTTTCCTTGGCGCAGGCGTCTTTTTGGGCAAGGTGGACAGCCAAGTCATCGAATTCATCAAGACACTTACGCCCGATATGGTGAAGTGCGTGGTATGCTTTGGCTCGTGCGCTATCATCAAGTCGCCTGTGCCACAAATGCGCAAGGCTCTCGAGTCACGGGGTATCAAGGTGAGTGATATGGAGTTCACTTGTCCAGGCTCTATGGGACCAGTCAAGTCGGGACACCCTAATGCTAACAACATCACAGCATTCAAGGATTTTGTTGAAGATGTGCTTCAACAATAAAAATAACAAAAAAAACAAATTGACAATTTCGTCATTTCATTTGATTTAGGTATTGTTTAATACAAAATAATAATGTACCGTTGCACCCGATGACAATGACATTGATCATAGGATTGCTCATCCCTCTGCTGGGCACGATGCTTGGCTCTGCTTTCGTGTTCTTCATGAAGGATGAGATGCCACCGCGCTTGCAGAAAGCATTGCTTGGTTTTGCGTCGGGCGTGATGGTGGCGGCATCAGTATGGTCGTTGCTGATTCCTGCGATGCAGATGGAAGCGGACAAAGGCGCATTGGCTGTGATGCCTGCGACTGTGGGTTTCCTGTTGGGTATGGGATTCCTGCTGCTGATTGACGAACTGACTCCACACTTGCATATCGGCACGGACAAGCCAGAGGGAATGCGGTCACATTTGTCGAAGACTGCGATGTTGGCTTTGGCTGTCACTATCCACAACCTGCCCGAAGGAATGGCAGTGGGCGTGGTGTTTGCA
>JBGUGM010000190.1:0-13224 GCA_045111535.1 Bacteroidaceae bacterium | reverse complement strand
TTTGAAAGTTGCAAAAAAATATTTGAAACTTTCAAAAATAAATTTGCAACTTTCAAATTTTAAATTCAAAGTTTCAAATTATATTCGATGTAGGCAAGACATGAAAATGGTTACGCAGGAGCGTCTAAATTGCTTGTGCAGGACATGTACAAATTATTTTGTGCCTTTTCTATGTGAGATGAAAAGTTTTTCCTATCTTTGCAGTGAAATTCAAATTCACACAGAAATCACAGAAAGAAGATGGTAGGCTTATGAAGCATTTACACATGAGCATATATATCGGGATGCTGGCAGGCTTGTTGGGCGTCACTTCGTGTAATGGATGCGGAGGGAAAGATGAGGGTGAGAAGCCGAAGGTGGAGTCGGTCATCCTGTCGCGCATCAAGCAGAAGGCGGACTTGGTGACGACTGAGGTGAAGGTGAGGAAACTTGCCATCTACGATTCGAGCAAGCACGAGAAGTTTGAGTTGAAAGATCCGAGGACGTGGAAGTATGGGGAGCGGAAGTGCATCGTGCCTGTAGATGTGACCATCAAGTACGGCTATGACTTGCGTGACCTGAGTGTGGATGACGTGAAAATCACGGATGACAGCACGGCTGTGGTGATTCTGTTGCCTGAGCCGAAGGTGATTGACTCGGGCTATGAGGCGAAGGTGGAGGAAGGTGCTGTGGTGAGGATGTCGTCGGGATTGCGGGACAGAATCAGCCATGAGGAAGTGGACCAGTTGATGGTGCAGGCGTATGAGGCTGTGATGGAGGAGGACTTTTCGGAGATGGTGAACCGCGACATAGAGAACAACGCGAAGGTGGTGTTTGAGGCAATCGTGAAGGGAATCGGGATGAAGAACGTGGAGGTGATTGTACACAAGAAGAGCGAGTGGAGAGTTGACAGTTGACAGTTGATAGTAAATATGGCAAGAAAATATACAGGATGGATCGTGGCGCTGGTGTGCGTGGTGGTGCTGGGCATTGTGGGTACAGTGCTCATCAAGCGGTGTGGCAAGGGAAGCCGGGAGGAGATTCCGATGGAGGAGACGATGGCGAGCATTGAGGAGATACGTCCAAGGGGGGAGATTTATGTGTGCAGCGCGCTGATGGAGGATTTCACCACACAGAGGGCTATGGAGGAGAATCTGTTCTGGGCAGACGAGGAACATTCGTGTGTACAGACGATGACGCAGAAGTGCAGTTATAAGATTGACCTTGACAAAGTGGAATATCTGGCAGAGGATTCGACAAAGACCATCTATGTGAAACTGCCTGACGTGGAGTATGTGGCAACGACACAAAGCACGGCATTCCTGTCGGATGACGGAAACTTCTGGGCAGACCACCTGCCGAACACGAATGCGATGAAGCGGAAGGTGGAGGGGCAAATCAAGAAGCGATTTGACACACCCAGCAACAGGAGGAAGGCTGAGAGGTATGCGGAAGATGCGATTAGCGAGGTGATGAGGAAACTGGGATATGAAGTGGAGTTTGTGAAGACACTGGAAAGACGGAAGGAGTGAAGAGAGTGAAAAGTGAAAAATCTAAGTTACGATTGGTAACGAGGAATGAAGACGTCCCTGATAAGCATTTCGCTGTGCAAGACGTTGCTTCACCTTGGCGACAAATTCGTGGTTTTTCAAGCCCCAGCCAGGGATGGCGAGGAGGCTGGAGGGAGATTGGGAGACAAAGCGTTCGAGGACAAGGTCGGGACGCAGACGTTCAAGAAAATCGATGATGAGGTCTATGTATTCGTCAGGGGTGAAGAGGTGAAAGTCGGAGGGGTTGGTGGCATATTCCTCTGCCATGCGAGTGCCCTTGATAAGTTGAAGTTGATGAAGTTTGAGCAAGGTGAGGGGAAGTTCGGAGAGGACTGTGGCTTCGTGGAGCATGGCTTCGCGTGTCTCGCCAGGGAGCCCGAGGATGAGATGAGCACCAACACGGATGCCACGAGCAGTTGTACGGGTGATGGCATCTACAGTTTGGGCATGGGTGTGACCCCGATTGATACGCAACAAAGTCGCGTCATATACAGACTCGATGCCATATTCGACAATGAGGAAGGTGCGACGATTCAGTTCTTCTAAGTAGTCGAGGAGGTCAGGAGGCATGCAGTCAGGACGGGTGCCAATGACCAGTCCAACGACATCGGGAACAGAGAGGGCTTCCTCATATTTGGCTTTGAGTGCAGGAAGGGCATCGTAGGTGTTGGTGTATGCCTGAAAGTAGGCAAGATACTTCATGTCGGGGTATTTGCGGGCAAAGAAGCGCTTGCCCTCCTCAAGTTGCTGAGTGATGGACTTGTCTGTGGCACAATAGTCGGGATTGAAGGTCTGGTTGTTGCAATAGGTGCAACCTCCCGTACCCACCCGACCATCACGATTGGGGCAGGTGAAGCCCGCGTTGAGAGAGATTTTCTGAGCCTTCACCCCCAACTGCTCCTTGAGCCAAAAACCGTATTCGTTGTATCTTTCCATGGTGCAAATACGCACAAAGCGGACACAAAGTTAAAGAATTCTTGCAAAACACGTAAAAAAATCGAGAAAAAACATTGTCATTTTGACAAAAAGCCGTACCTTTGCAAGCCGATTTATATCGAGAGACGACGAAAGTCGCCTCATGCTCTGTGTGGATAGCATCTTTCACGTAGGTGGGAATGCGGTCCGTGAAACGCAGAAAACCCAAAGGGAAACCGATGGGCACAGTACGTCAGTCGCACGGCAACGTCGAGCTGGCAGCGAACACAACATTATTAATTATTAAAACCAAAAGGTTAAATGCAATCAAACAGTTTCAAGACAAGCTACATCACCCCTGAAGCAGCAGAAAAGAAGTGGGTGGTAGTGGATGCCGCAGGACAGACCCTGGGTCGTTTCGCATCCAAAGTAGCACAGGTACTTCGCGGTAAGTACAAACCCGTCTTCACACCCAACATGGACTGTGGCGACAATGTAATCGTTATCAATGCCAACCAGATTAAGGTTACTGGTGCCAAGGAGACTCAGAAGGTGTACATCACTTTCTCTGGCTACCCAAGCGGTCAGCACAAGGCAACTTATGCTGAGATGGTGAAGCGTCCTAACGGATATGAGAAGGTGCTCCGTCACGCAGTGAAGGGCATGCTCCCTAAGGGCATCCTCGGCAGCAAGGTTCTGAAGAACCTCTACATTTTCGAAGGCGCAGAGCACGACAAGCAGGCTCAGAAGCCAGTAACACTTGATATTAACACCCTCAAATAAGCATAAGGTATATGGCAGTAGAATATATCCACGCAATTGGTCGCCGTAAGAGCGCCGTTGCTCGCGTGTACCTTACAGAAGGTACTGGCAAAATCACCATCAACAAGCGTGAACTTGCTGATTATTTCCCATCAGAACTGATTCAGTTCGTGGTGAAGCAGCCCCTCAACCTCCTCGGTGTAGTTGAGAAGTATGACATCAAGGCTAACCTCGTAGGTGGCGGTTACACAGGTCAGAGCCAGGCACTTCGCCTCGCTATCGCCCGTGCACTTGTGAAAATCAACGAAGAAGACAAGAAAGCACTTCGTGCTGAAGGCTTCATCACACGTGACCCACGTGCTGTTGAACGTAAGAAGCCAGGTCAGCCAAAGGCACGTCGTCGCTTCCAGTTCTCTAAGCGTTAAAAATAACCGTTTAGTATCTAAACTTGCAGGCTCTCTCATGAACAGGGCGACCTGCAGGTTGGTTAAACAAACATTAACTCAAAAAGAAAGTAAACAACAAAAACAATTATGGCAAGAACAGATTTTGATTCTCTTCTCGCAGCAGGTGCCCACTTCGGTCACCTCAAGCGCAAGTGGAACCCCGCTATGGCTCCTTACATCTTCATGGAGCGTAATGGCATTCACATCATCGACCTCAACAAGACTGTCGCAAAGCTCGACCAGGCTGCTGACGCTCTCAAGCAGATTGCCAAGAGCGGCAAGCGTATCCTCTTCGTCGGCACTAAGAAGCAGGCGCAGGAAATCATCGCAGAAAAGGCACAGTCAGTAGGCATGCCTTACGTGACTGAGCGCTGGCCCGGTGGTATGTTGACTAACTTCCCAACTATCCGTAAGGCTGTGAAGAAGATGGCTAACATTGACAAACTCTTGAGCGACGGTACATACGATAAACTCTCTAAGCGTGAGAACCTCCAGATTCGCCGTAAGCGCGCTAAGTTGGAGAAGAACCTCGGTTCTATCGCTGACTTGACTCGCCTCCCATCAGCCCTCTTCGTGGTTGACGTGATGAAGGAGCACATCGCTGTGAGCGAGGCTAACCGTCTGGGCATCCCAGTGTTCGCTATCGTAGATACCAACTCTGACCCACGCGACGTTGACTTCGTCATCCCAGCAAACGATGACGCAACAAAGTCTATCGAGCTCATCCTCAGCGTTGTATGCAGCGCCATCAACGAGGGTGTTGAAGAGCGTAAGGTAGAGAAGGCTGACCAGGAAGCAAACGCCGAGAAGAAGGAAGGCAAGGTTCCTGCAGTAGAGCCAGAAGAGGAAGAGGTTGCTGAAGAGGCAGCCGCTGAAGAGGCACCAGCAGAAGAGGCTGAGGCTCCAGCAGCAGAATAAGTTAATAGTAAATTGTAAATCGTCAAATTGTAAATATTATGGCAATTACCATACAGGAAATCAACGAACTTCGCAAGAAGACTCAGGCAGGTCTCATGGACTGCAAGAAGGCTCTCACAGAGGCTAACGGCGACATGGAGGCTGCTATGGAAATCCTTCGCAAGAAGGGTCAACTCGTTGCTGCTAAGCGTTCTGACCGCGATGCAGCAGAGGGTTGCGTACTTGCAAAGGTAGATGGCAACTACGGTGCTATGATTGCACTGAAGTGCGAAACTGACTTCGTGGCTAAGAACGCAGACTTTGTGGCACTCGCTAACAAGATCATCGATGCAGTTGTAGCCAACAAGTGCAAGAGCATGGACGAGGTGAACGCACTCACTATCGATGGCGAGAACATCAAGGACGCTATCACGAACCGTTCAGGTGTGACTGGTGAGAAGATGGAACTTGATGGCTTCAACTTTGTGGAAGGTGAGGACATCGTTGCTTACAACCACATGAGCCAGAACTTCCTTTGCGCTCTCGTAGTGCTGAACAAGAAGGGCTTCGAAGAGGCTGGTAAGGGCGTAGCCATGCAGGTTGCTGCTATGTCTCCTATCGCTCTCGACGCTGATTCTGTTCCACAGGATGTAAAGGACACTGAGACTCGCAACGCTGTTGACAAGGCTAAGCAGAACCAGATTGGCAAGGCTGTTGAGAACGCCCTCAAGAAGGCTGGCATCAACCCTGCACACGTTGACTCTGAGGATCACATCGAATCTAACACTGCTAAGGGTTGGATCACTCCAGAAGAGGCTGCTAAGGCTCGCGAAATCAAGGCAACTGTTGCTAAGGAAGCCGAGGCTAACCTGAAGGAGCAGATGATTGAGAACATCGCCAAGGGCATGGTGGCTAAGTTCTACAAAGAGAACTGCCTCCTCGAGCAGGCTTACATCGATGACAACAAGGTATCTGTTGCTCAGTACCTCAAGAGCATCGACAAGGATCTCACTGTGACAGACTTCAAGCGTTTCACTCTCCGCGCAGAGTAAGAAACACTTCACATACAAAGAAAGCGGGATGCATCCAGATGGGCGCATCCCGCTTTACTTTTCATCAAAGGTTTGTTCTCGTCTTCTTTTCCTCGTAGAAACGCACCTTCATTTGCATCTTTTCCTGTTGATGCTGCGCTTCGTCCAAGTCTTTCATTGTCTTGGCAAGTTCGTAGCACCGAGCGACATCTCTCTTCTGTGCATCAGAAAGTCCTTTAGGCAGTTGGGATGTGTAATCATCTGCTTCCAAATCCACCTCTGTAAAGGCATATTGCCGACGCTTGTCAATAGACACGAGAAGCAACTTGCCACCCTCCTCCACTTCGGGGAAGAAAGAGAAACGTTCCTTGCTCCCCTTATAAGTAGGAAGCACCCAATAGCCCATTGTCTGGTACTTCTCCTGCTTTTCGAAGACAAACTGCTTTTTCAGGTTATCCAGTTCATACACCTTGACGGCAGTCATGCTATCAGCCACTTGCAGGTCTTGCTGTGCCTGTGCGAGTTCCAGAGAATCATTCCTACGGATTTCTGCTTTGCGTTGCTCCACCATCGAGGGCTTGCGCTCCTGGCACGACAGCGCCAGCAGGGACATGCACAAAAAGAAAAGTTTACCCAAACAGTTCATCCTCATCCGCTTCCACTAGGTCAAAACCATTCCCGTTCCATTTGAAGAGGTAGTAAGCAGTTTCGTAAGAATCCTCGTCGGCACCAGAGTTATAGCCCATGAGGATGATGTCCTTACCCTCATCGGGGAGTCGAACGCTATAGGAATCGAACTTCGACATCGCCTTCTCCACCCGCTGCGTCAGTTCCGGCTTCGGAGTCATCTCCTCAGCCTCAGGATCGTAGTCGTAGAACGCCAGCAGGCCATCCACCTCGTCGCTTCCCTCATGACCCCGCTCCAGCCAGAACGCCACGAGGCGGTGACCATTCTTCTGTTTCCAGTAACATGCCGTCACGTCGTGGCTGACCTCTGAGCCACTCGCGCACTCCACGAAGCCGTTCTTCTGTTGCTCGTCCACATAGAACCAGTCCGAATTAAACTGTTCCCTGCGGGTGAAATAATTCACCAACTGCTTGTTCGCCTCAAAGTCAGAATACTTATCGCAGAACGCGATTGCCAGGTCAACAATATCCAACCCATTCTCCTCAGGCCGAAGACCCTCTATGGACTCCTTCGACCACGTCGTCTGAATCTTCCTCAGCGCTTCAACATCCGAAAAAACCTCCTCATTCTCATCGAGCGCCTCCACACGCTCGTTCTCCACCAGCGAGTCTGCCGACTCACCACCGTTCTCCGTCTGATTGGCTTTTTTATCGCCGCATGCCGTCAGCACCAGCAGAAAGGCCGCCACAGCCATCCCCAAAAAAGTTCTTCTCATAAAGTAAAAGTATTAAATGTATAAAACAGATTGTTCATATTCATCTTGGTAATTCATCATTCCGCTTGCAAAGGTACGAAAAAAACGAACACAAATCATACGAATTGGCACGAATAATATAGATAAAATGCGGAAAATGCTTTTCCATTTGTAGAGAATTGTATAACTTTGCCGCCGAATTTATTTCCAAACAAATCTATTCATCACCTAAAAATCCAAACAGTATGAAGAAAGTAATCTTTTCTTTTGCCATCGTAGCCATGATGGCATCCTGCATCCAGAAGGGACTGAATGCTGAGGGTCAGAAGGCTTGGGAGAAGTTCAAGGAGATCTCCGCCACCTTCGAGTCCACCACAACAGCCTACGACACCTACGAGACGCAAGAAGATTTCAATGCTGCATGCGCTGCATGGAGCAAGGCCGTCGATGACATGGCCCCCTACGTGATTGACCTGTACCCCGAACAGCTCGACAGCTTTAACGTGACGGTCGAGAACGTCGGCGCCGTTGTCAAGCAGATCCAGGAAGAGGTCAACGCCCCAGCTGAGTCCGCTGACGAAGAGGAGGCTGGCGAAGAAGTCGAAGAGGAAGTGGAGGAGTAATCCGACGCTATCCGATTGGTCTTTTCTACAATAATATAATCTTCCATATCTTCTAAAGTGGTCGCTTAAGAGGATTTGGAAGATTATTTGATTATAATTATTTGTGTTCGTAAAAAATATTTGTCCGATTTTGTATTTTTTTATGCACGGAAACTTCTTTTTACGTGATTTTCTTGTATATTTGCAAGCGAAAAATTCAAAACCACTGACATATGAAAATAAAACTGTTTGTGATGAGTTTGGCAACAGCAGGGCTGTTGACTGCTTGCAATATGGGCAAAGGAACGGGCGGTACAGCCTCAACGGAGGACAGTACAGCCGTCAATGAAATGGTATCGGACATAGAAGATGATGGCTATGATCTGGAAGCCCTCGCAAAAGTGACCGAGAGTGCCAAGACGGTGTTCGGATTCAGCGAAGGAAGAGCCTCTGTCATCAATAAGGACGACAAACTGGGTGTCATCGACAAGAAGGGCAATGTCATCATTCCATTCGAATATGACTACTCGGTGTATCACTATACGGACGGTGTGATGTGCTGTCATAAAATAAAAGAGGATATGCGCTACTATTTCGACCACGACGGCAAGCTGCTCTTCACGATGAAAGATGGTGGCAACGACCAGTTCCATGATGGTTTTGCTTGCAAGTACTGTAGCGATGATGGCAAGTATTACTTCATCGACAAGAAGGGAGAGCCTGCTTTTGGTGGCAAAAAGTGGGAATGGGCTGAACCATTCTCCGACGGCATGGCACTGGTGGCAGAGGGTGGTCTCTGGGGCTTCATCAACACGAAGGGTGAACTGGTAGTTCCATGCAAGTATGAGTCAAGAGCCGAGGAGAATCCTGAGAGTTTCCACGATGGTCTGGCAATGGTAGTAGTGGATCCAGCGACGGAGCGGATGGGCTATATCGACAAGACGGGCAAACGGGCTTTTGCGAAGGAATTCATGACAGCATTCTCGTTCAATGAGGGTATGGCAGGAGCGTATGACAACGACCAAGACTGCTGGGGTTATATTGATAAGACAGGAAAGATGGTCATCACGCTGGATCAAGGTGTTTCGGGCAGAAACTTCAGCGAAGGACTCGCGTTGGTTCACCATTGGGGTACACCAATAGGCTACATCGACAAGACAGGTAAGATGGTCTTCCAATTCGAAGGTGAACCATATAAGGACGCTCAACCATTCCACGATGGCATGGCCCGTGTATGGGACGGCAGTCACGATGGCTTCATCGATACAACTGGAAAACTTGTCATCCCTTGCGAATACAGTTGTGGAGAAGGATTCTCCGAAGGTCTTGCGCCAGTGATGAAAGGTGGCAAAGCGGGCTTCATCGCCAAGGATGGAAAGAGCACGTTCGACTATTATAAGAACTAACGGAACCACGTATTAACGAACAAGGTCATGAAACTTCTCACTCACGACGATATACTCAAACAGCTTGACCACCCCTTCTTTCGCCTCATCTCAGAGACAGCAGAGGAGTTGGACTTGGACTGCTATGTGATTGGCGGTTGGGTGAGAGACCTCTATCTGGAACGTCCATCAAGTGACATAGACATCGTTGTGGTGGACGAGACGAAACAGACAAAGCGTCCAGGTATTGCCATTGCTGAAGCATTGCGTCACAAACTCGGCAAGAAAGCGCACATCGCCATCTACAAGAATTTTGGCACAGCGCAACTGAAGCACAAGAGTTTGGAGATTGAGTTTGTGGGGGCAAGAAAGGAGAGTTATGACCGCAACTCTCGCAAGCCGGTGACAGAAGATGGTACGCTGGAGGAAGACCAGAACCGACGTGACTTCACCATCAACGCGATGGCACTCTGTTTGAACAAAGACCGATTCGGTGAATTGGTTGATCCCTTCGACGGATTGGCAGACTTGAAGGACAAGACCATTGCCACCCCACTCGACCCTGATATTACCTTCAGTGATGACCCTCTGCGCATGATGCGATGCATCCGTTTCGCCACACAGTTGGGATTCCATATCGAGGCAGAGACCTTCGAGGCATTGAGCCGTAACAAAGAACGCATCAAGATCATCTCGGCAGAACGCATCGCCGAAGAACTCAATAAAATCCTCCTCTCCCCCACTCCCTCCAAGGGATTTGTGGAGTTAGAACGCTGTGGACTGCTCCCCCTCATTTTCCCAGAACTGGCATTGTTGCAAGGTGTGGAGACAAGGGACGGCAAAGCACATAAGGATAATTTTTACCACACCCTCGAAGTGCTGGACAATGTGGCAAAAGCAACAGCCCATCCGAACGACATCACCGAAGGGAACGGCACATGGGACTCGCCCAAAGATCATATTCTCTGGTTGCGTTGGGCTGCGTTGTTGCACGACATCGGCAAACCCAAGTCAAAACGTTTCGATCCATTGCAGGGTTGGACATTCCACAACCACAACGACATCGGTGAGAAGATGATACCCAACATCTTCCGAAAGATGAAGTTGCCCATGAACGAGAAGATGAAGTTTGTACAGAAGTTGGTGCAGATGCATATGCGCCCCATTGCCATTGCCGATTCAGAAGTAACAGACAGTGCAGTAAGAAGACTGCTGTTCGATGCTGGCGATGACATTGATGACTTGATGTTGCTTTGCACTGCAGACATCACCTCGAAGAATGATCTGAAGAAGAAGAAGTTTGCCGACAACTACATCACCGTACGCACCAAACTCGTTGAGATTGAGGAGAAAGACCGCATCCGCAATTTCCAACCACCCATCAGTGGTGAGGACATCATGGAGATGTTTGGGCTGTCTCCCAGCAAAGAAGTTGGCGTGCTAAAGAACCTCATTAAGGACGCCATTCTTGACGGCAAAATACCTAATGAATACGAGCCTGCAGAGGCTTTGCTCATCGAAGAGGCAAAGAAACTGGGGTTACATGTCATCACTAACTAACTGAATGACCTATATGAAGAAACTCACCATCCTTATATTGGGCGTTGTGCTAATGGCACAAACCATTGCGGCACAAGACCTTCCTGTTCCCGCAAAAGGCGTTACTTACCCCATGCGAGAATCTAAGGCAGACCCTGTTGATCAAGTGTACAACCTCATCAAAAAGGTCAACGACTATTGGCAGAGTCATAATTCACCCAAATGCCGCGCATTCTGGGACAACGCCGCTTATTTCACCGCCAACCAGAAAGTCTATCAACGGCTCGGCATAAAGCGATACCTCGACTATGCGCTCGAATGGGCAGAATACAATCATTGGCAGGGTGCTACACAGACGGACAAAAGCAAATGGCAGTACAAGACCTACGGCGAGGGTATGGATCATGTGCTTTTCGCCGACTGGCAGATTTGTTTCCAAGTCTATATCGACCTCTACAAACTGGAGCATCGTGCTGAACGCATTGAACGGGCATTAGATGTAATGTGCTATCAGGCATCCACCAAGGAGAAGGATTACTGGTGGTGGTCAGATGCACTTTATATGGGACTGCCCATCTTCTCGAAACTCTACACCGTCACCCACGACGAGAAGTTGCTCGACAAGCAATACGAGTGCTTCAAATGGACAGACAGTCTGCTCTTCGACACTGAGGCACAACTCTACTACCGCGATGCCAAGTATGTATATCCGAAGGTGAAGACCGCCTGCAACGACGGCAAATCCTTCTGGGCACGCGGCGATGGATGGGTGTTGGCAGGCTTGGCAATGGTACTGCAAGACCTACCACGCGACAGCAAATATCGTCCGTTCTATATCGACCGTTTCAAGAAACTCGCTGAAGGCGTGGCTCGCTGTCAACAACCCGAAGGTCACTGGACGCGCTCGATGCTCTGCCCAGACGATGCCCCTGGCTACGAGACCTCTGGCACCGCATTCTTCACTTACGGACTCCTTTGGGGTGTGAACAATGGAATTCTTCCCCCCGAGCAATACCGAGAGACCATTCAGAAGGCATACAAATACCTATTCGAAGTGGCGCTCCAACCCGACGGCCGCATCGGATACGTTCAACCCATTGGCGAGAAGCCCGACCCCACCAAGACCGTCAATGCCCAGTCGCAGGCTCCCTTCGGTACAGGAGCATGGCTCTTGGCCGCCTGCGAATTTGAGAAGTATTTCGTCGATCTCAGTTTGGAAAGACGAATCGCAGGAAAGAAATAAACTAAACACTCAACTCTCAACCCCAAATGGAAGGCGACCACATCAAAATCAACTATTGGCTCATGCCATTCGCTTGGCTCTACGGGCTGGTGGTAAACATCAGAAACCTGATGTTCGATATGGGTATGCTCCCATCGAAGACCTTCCCCATGCCTATCATCTGCGTGGGCAACATCATGGTGGGAGGCACAGGAAAGACACCCCACACAGAATATCTCATTCGTCTGCTCTCACCCAACCACCGGGTGGCAGTGTTGAGCAGAGGATATAAGAGACAGTCGAAGGGGTATGTGCTGGCAAATGAGAACACTCCGATGAAGGAAATCGGCGATGAACCTTATCAGATGAAGCATAAATTTCCGCAGATATACATGGCAGTGGACAAAGACCGATGTCATGGCATCACAGAACTGATGAAAGATACCATGCAACCACCTGCCGAAGTAGTAATTCTCGATGACGCTTACCAGCATCGCTACGTGAAAGCAGGTATCAATATTCTGTTGATGGACTACCATCGCCTCATCTATAACGATGAACTGCTACCAGCAGGACGTCTGCGTGAGTCCTCATCAGGAAGCAAACGTGCCGACATCGTCATCATCACAAAGTGTCCACACAACATGACACCGATGGAGCAACGTGGCATTAAGCAATCATTAGGATTGGAACGCTGGCAAGAGATCTTTTTCACCACCTACCGATACCCAGAGAAGATAGAAGGCATCAGTGAAAACCCATTGTTAGTCACAGGCATCGCCTCTCCCGAGCAGATGAAACAGGATCTCAAAAACATCATACCTGCATTCGACACGATGAGTTTCCCTGACCATCACAACTTCACGGAGCAAGACATCGAAGCAATCAGGAAACGGGCAGGGGGACGCACCATTCTCACTACAGAAAAGGATGCTACTCGTCTGCATGGGCTTGACAATGTCAAAATCATACCAATTGAAGTGGAGTTTATGAATGGGAAAGGAAAAGAATTCAACCACATCATTAAGACGTACATACAAAAGAACTCACGTAATAGCATACTTAACAAACTAAAATAAATGGCAACAGAAATAGCGACACTCGGTGAGTTTGGACTCATCAAACGACTGACTCAGAACATCGAACTCAAGAACCCCGAAACAAAATACGGGGTAGGAGATGATTGTGCCGTATTGAAATATGGCGAGGACAAGGATGTGCTCGTCACCACTGATCTGTTGATGGAAGGAGTACATTTCGACTTGACCTATCTGCCCATGAAGCACCTCGGCTACAAGGCAGCAATGGTGAACCTCTCCGACATCTATGCGATGGGCGGCATGCCTAAGCAAATCACCGTCAGCCTCGCTTTGAGCAAACGTTTCAGCATTGAGAACATGGACAACTTCTATGATGGTCTGAAACTTGCCTGTGAGGCACATGGCGTGGATATCGTGGGTGGCGACACCACCTCCTCTCGTACCGGACTTGCTATCTCCATCACCGCCATCGGT
>JBGUGM010000189.1:0-5726 GCA_045111535.1 Bacteroidaceae bacterium | reverse complement strand
ACCAACGACTGAAATGAAACTCCGTATCATCCTGCTGATTGTGGGTGTTGTGGCACTCTTCATCCTCAACATCTTTTTCGGGTCGGTACACATCGATGCCGCAGAGGTGCTTCACACCCTCTGTCCTTTCATCCCGGATGGCAATCTCTCCCCCTTGGGGGAGCCGGAGGGGGCTGTCTCCTACATCATCCTCGGCTCCCGACTCCCCACAGCCCTGACCGCCATGCTGGCAGGGGCAGGACTCGCTACGGCAGGTCTCCTCTTGCAGACCTCCTTCCATAACCCCTTGGCAGGTCCTTCCATCCTCGGTATCTCGTCAGGAGCCAATCTCGGCGTGGCAATCGTCATGCTCTCTTTCGGAGGCACCATCACCGCAGGACTCTACTCCTGGAGCGGCTACCTTGCCGTCGTTGGAGCGGCATTCATCGGTTCCCTGCTCATCATGGCATTGCTCCTGTTCTTCTCCTCCCTGCTGAAGAACAACCTCATGTTGCTCATCACGGGTATCATGATGGGCTATGTCACTTCCTCCATCATCTCCCTCCTCAACTTCTTGGCATCTGTGGAGAACATCCAGAGTTTCCTCATCTGGGGCATGGGAAACTTCAACAGCGTTTCCATGCAGCAGATGCCCATCTTCGCCTCCCTGTGCGTCATCGGACTTTTCCTCGCCCTCCTGCTCATGAAACCCCTCAATGCCATTCTTCTGGGCGAATCCTATGCCACCAACCTCGGCATCGACATCCAGCGCACACGCAACCTCCTGTTGCTCGCCACAGGCATCCTCACGGCAGTCATCACCGCCTACTGCGGACCCGTCGCCTTCTTGGGCTTGGCAACCCCTCATGTGGCATTCCTCCTGTTGGGCACTTCCAACCATCGTGTCCTCCTGCCCGTCACCATGCTCACCGGTGCTGTCTTGGCACTCCTCTGCAATCTCCTCTGCACCCTGCCATCCACCACCGTCATCCCCCTCAACGCCGTCACTCCCATCCTCGGCGCACCCGTCATTCTCTATATCATTCTTCGACGCAAATAAAAATTAGATATTGATGAAACATCTCTCCCTCATAACGCTATTGCTCACCGTCCTTTCTCTGGTGGCATGTAAGCAACGGACAACGGACTACGGACAACAGACAACGGACTCTGTGGCTGTGATGCCTCTGGACTATGCCCAAGGCTTTCAAGTGAGAACGCTGGAAAATGGCGTGAAACTCATTGACGTGGCTGACCCTCAGACGGATGAGGACAAGATGCCTGTCAGTTATCACTTTGCACTGGTTCCTCGGGAGAGGACAACGGACAACTATCAAATTCCCGAGGGTTACACGAAGGTGGAGGTGCCTGTGGAGCGCACCTTGGTGATGACGATGTTGCAACTCTCCAACTTCACGGCATTGGGTGCGTTGGATGTGGTGAAAGGCATCACAGGCACGAAGAACCTTTTCAACAAGGACATCCATCAGCGGGTGAAGGATGGACGTATCGTGAAGATTGGCATGGAGGGCAACTTCGACACCGAACTGATTTTGGCTGCCAATCCAGAGGTGATCTTCATCTCGCCCTTCAAGCGTGGCGGTTACGATGCCATCAAGGAAACGGGAGTGACGCTCATTCCGCACTTGGGATATAAGGAGCCACACCCTCTCGGACAGGCTGAGTGGGTGAAATATGTGGGTTTGTTCATTGGCAAGGAGAAAGAGGCGAATGCCCTCTTCGAAGGTATCAAGTCACGCTACCTTGCCTTGGCAGAAAAAGTAAAGGAGGGGAGAGGGTCTGCTCGTCCCACGGTGTTCAGTGGCGAGATGCATGGTGGCAACTGGTTTGCCGTGGGTGGCAAGAATCACTTGGCACAACTCTTCCGCGATGCGGGTGCAGAATATATCTTGAAAGATGACAATACGGGGGGTGTGCCCATTGAGTATGAGCAGATGTATGCCACGGCAGCCAATGCAGACTACTGGCGCATCTTGAATAGTTATCCAGGCGATTTCTCCTACGAGGCATTGAAGTCGTCTGAACCTCGCAACGAACTCTTCAAGGCGTTCAAGGAGAAGCACGTGATTTACTGCAATATGAAGCAGACGCCCTACTATGAGAGTTCGCCGGTGGAACCCGATGTGCTGTTGGCAGATTTGGTCGCCATCTTCCATCCCGAGGTGATGGCTCAAGGTTATCAACCACGCTATTATCAATTGCTGAAATAAGACAATAGAAAACTGATGATGAAAAGCCTTTATAAGTTCATCTTGCTGTTGGTCGGCTTGCTTGCCTTCTTCGTGCTCAACCTCTTGTTGGGCACGGTGAAGATTCCTGTCGATGCCATCCTGTGCATCCTGATGGGCGATGAGAGTCAGCCTGAAATCTGGCGCAACATCATCCTCAGTTCGCGTGTTCCCCAGGCATTGACGGCAACGGTGGCTGGTGCAGGCTTGGCAATCAGTGGTTTGCAGATGCAGACGGTGTTTCGTAATCCGTTGGCGGGTCCTTCGGTGCTGGGTATCTCGAATGGCGCCTCCTTGGGCGTGGCATTTGTGGTGCTGATGTCGGGCTCGCTGGGTGGTGTGGCATTGAGCCGCTTGGGCTATCTGGGCGATGTCGCCATGTCCCTTTCTGCCATCATCGGCGCACTCGCCGTACTGGCGTTGATTCTCTATGTGTCGCAGAAGGTGAAGGGCAACGTCACCCTGCTCATCATCGGTGTGATGATAGGCTACCTCGCCACCGCCATCATCGGTGTGCTCAAGTTCTTTTCCGCAGAGGAGGACGTGAAGGCGTATGTCGTGTGGGGCTTGGGTTCCTTTGCCCGTGTGTCGGGCGACCAGATGATGCTCTTCGTCCTGCTCATGACGGGCTTGCTCCCCCTTAGCATGCTCTTGTCCAAGACCATGAACCTCCTGCTTTTAGGCGATTACTATGCCAGCAACCTCGGTTTGAACCTCAAACGTGCCCGTCTTCTGGTCATCAGTTGTTCGGGCGTCCTCGTTGCCATCGTCACCGCCTATTGCGGTCCCATCATGTTCATTGGAATGGCTGTGCCGCATCTGTGCCGTGCCCTCTTCCAGTCGAGCGACCACCGCATCCTCATGCCAGCCACCATGCTCACCGGTGCTTGTCTTGCCCTCGTGTGCAACCTCGTGGCACGTATGCCCGGCTTCGAAGGCGCCTTGCCAGTCAATAGCGTCACAGCCCTCGTCGGAGCACCCATTATTGCGAGTGTGTTGTTCCGACGTCACCAGTCCATAGAATAAAACCTAAGAAATGAGATACTGATGAAGAAACTGAAATTCTGGATGCTCGCCGCCATCCTTACCTTATGCGGCGCAAGTGCTCAGGCACAGGTGATGAAAGCCGCCGACTTGGAGCGGTATGCCAAGGAGCGTTATGGCGACAAGTGGTTGGATGCCGCTGCCAATCTCTCCAAAGGATTGGCACTCGATAAAAACCAATCGCTCACTTACCAGCAGGTGATCGAGGCTCCCGGCAAGAGCCGACAGCAACTTTATGTGGCGCTGAACTACTGGGCGACAGCCACCTTCAAGGACAAGCAAGCCATCACCCTCAACGACAAGGAGGCCGGTTGCATCATCATCTCCTCCACCATCGCCGGCATTGCAGAGCACACGGGTACCCTCAACAAATACTCCGTGAGCATCACGCCTGTCATTCGTCTGGACATCAAGGAAGGACGTATCCGTGTCACCTATACCGTGCAGAACTACGATGTCCTGGCCGATATCAGTGGTGGATGGCTCAGCCCGACCGACGACTCTCGCAAGACCTATGGTGACTCAAAGCGTAAGATGGAAGACAAGACCAACGCCAACCTCTACGATGAGCGTTGGGAGATTGCCCGTCATTATCCCTTCGTGGAGAAGGACGCACAGAAACGCACCTGTGCCAAGGCACTCGTGATGACTCACGCCTATTCCAATGCCATCATGGACAAGGTGGAAGAGGCTGTGAAGCATGGTATTGTAGGAAATGACGATGATGATGACTGGTGATAGATTAATAGATGTGTCCCTCATCGTCGATGAGCAAGACCGTTAGTTTCCCATGAGGCAGCAGCGGTCGGCAATGCTTCTCACAATGAGCAATGACCGTATGGGCAAAGTCTTCTAATTGTTCCGTGGGGATGATGCCCCAAAGTTCTCTCGCCAAGGTGATGTCCTTTACCTTGGCGATTGTTTTTTCGTCACATCCAGCCTCTTGCAGTATCTCGACGATGAATGCCTTGTTCATTGTCTGCTTCTTGCTGTGGGTGTCCAGATGCCCTTCCGCCAGTTTGATGGCTTTGCCCAGCATGATGCCGAGGGTGACGTTGAAGATTGAAGATTGGCTACGCCGAGCTAAAGGTTGAAGATTGAAGATTGAAAATTCAGAGATGATGTTGAGGGTTGCGCCAATGGCATTGCCGTACTCCACGAAAGCCTGTTGGGGAAGGTCGGGATAGTGTTGTTGGAGGTATTTGGCACTCTTCATGCCGCTGTGGATGACGATGCGCTTTGTGCCAGAGGCGATGGCGACGCTGACACACTTGCGTATGCTCTCGATGAACGCTTCCTCGGAGAAGGGCTTGACGATGCCCGATACACCGATGATGCTGATGCCCTCCTCGATGCCAAGACGGGGATTGAAAGTGCGACGGGCAATCTCTGCACCCCTCGGAACACTAATGGTGATGCGTACGTTCTCCTTGATGTTCTCCCTCATCATTTGGCGAGGCGCTTTGTTGATGGCAGGCTCACCAACAGGGTAGTCAAAGCCTGGTAAAGTAAATCTGCCCACACCGTCACCACCACAGATTTCAAACTGGTCTGCTTTCTCCACCTTCGCTCGGACCTCGATGCCGTCCGTTACATCGGGGTCATCGCCAGCCTCCTTGACAACAAACGCATCGTCCTTACCATACTGCACCGCTACCGTGATGCTCTCCCCATTCGGAAGGACAACAGGTACTTCATCGGGCATTTCACCCGTTAACAGACGCCTCGTTGCCGCCACCGCAGCCGCTGTGGCACAGGTGCCTGTTGTGAGTCCGCTGTGCAGGGGATAGAATTCAGGCAACAGTTGCTCCACCATCCGCCTCAAGCCGTGTTCACCGTTCACGCAGCGGAAGATGCTGGGCGTTTCGGGGCGTTTCAGCGCTATCACCTTCATCCCCTGTCTTCGGGCAGCCTCCACCTTCTCCATGAAGCCCCCAGTGATGCCGCTTTCTTTCAGCAGGATAGCCTCGGCCTTCACGGGGATGTCCTTCGGGTCTTCATAGTAGCAGAGTTGTCCGTCAGTGGCATCTTGCCTCTTCGCCAAAGCGATGGACGATTCCCTTTGGAGGATGCGGTAATACACCTTCACGCCAGCAGCCTCCAACGCTTTCAGCCTGGCAATGCTCTGCACGCCGGTGGTTGCCAGAAGGGTGTGGATGTCGGTGGGTATTTCCGTGTAGTCATCCAGCCACAGGATGTCGGGGTCTCTTGGGGGGAAGATGCGTTCAAAGCGTATCGCAGGGATGTTTCGTGCCTTCGCCACCTCTGCCACCGTCTGATGCAGCACCTTGGCAAAGGGGTGGGCGGCATCCACCAGCAGTTTTATCCCATGTTCTTGGCAGAAGGTCGTCATGGCGGCTGCATCCATCGCCCCATCCACACGGACACCATGATGCAACACCACCTCCTGCTCGCCCGTCTTCGTGCTGTAGTAGAACGTGTTGCCAGCCTCTT
>JBGUGM010000188.1:0-10169 GCA_045111535.1 Bacteroidaceae bacterium | reverse complement strand
GAATCGGCATGATGGGGAAGATTTGGTCAATCGCCCATGCGTCAGGCAACGAATGGAAGAGGGAGAAGTTGCAGAAGTATTTGTCTGACAAAAGTTTGTCCAGCGAATGGAACTCTTCTGGCACATGCTTCATCGTATGGACGAGTGTGTTGATTTCTCGTGCCACTGCCCAATACATCCGTTCTATTTCTGCACGTGTACGAAGGTCCAGCATTCCATGCGAGAAAAGGTCAAGGGCTTCCTCGCGGATTTGCTGGGCATCGTGCCAGTTCTCCAACATATTGCGAACATTGATGTTGCACCAGATGTCGTAAAGGTCTTTTGCCAACTGGTGGTCATCTTCTTTCACCTCAAATTCATCGGGCATGGCTGGCACCTCTGTGGTTTCCAGCACCTCCATGATGAGCACGGAATGGTGTGCCGCCAAGGAACGTCCACCCTCGGTAATGATGTTGGGATGAGGGATTTCATTGGCATTCGCTGCCTCCACAAAGGTATAGACGCAGTTGTTCACATACTCCTGAATGGAGTAGTTAACCGAACTTTCGCTGTTGCTCGAACGACTGCCATCATAATCAACACCCAAACCACCGCCACAATCGACGAATTCCACGCCATAACCCATCTTGTGCAACTGCACATAGAACATGCTTGCCTCACGCAAAGCATTCTGAATACGGCGAATCTTCGTGATTTGGCTACCGATATGGAAATGGATGAGTTTGAGGCAATCCTTCATGTCGTTCTCCTCAATGTATTGGAGTGCCGTCAAGAGTTCACCTGAAGTCAAACCAAACTTGCTGGCATCGCCACCACTCTCTTCCCACTTGCCGGAGCCAGATGCTGCCAACTTGATGCGGATACCCATGTTGGGACGCACACCCAGTTTCTTGGCAGTACGTGTGATGATTTCCAGTTCGTTGAACTTCTCCACCACAATGAAAATGCGCTTACCCATCTTCTGGGCGAGCAACGCCAACTCTATGTAATCCTGGTCTTTATAGCCATTGCAGATGATGAGCGAATCGCTGTTCATATTGACTGCCAACACGGCATGCAATTCTGGCTTAGAACCCGCTTCCAAACCCAAGTTGAACTTCTTGCCATGCTTGATGACTTCCTCCACCACGGGGCTAATCTGATTGACCTTAATGGGGTAAATGATGAAGTTCTCCCCATTGTAGCCATACTCATTGGCAGCCTTCTTGAAGCAGGTGGAAGTCTTCTCAATACGGTTGTCGATGATGTCGGGGAATCGCACCAACACAGGTGCTGACACATCGCGAAGCGCAAGGTCGTCCATCACTTCCTTCAGATCGACCTCAACACCATCCTTACGTGGTGTCACTGCCACATTTCCCTTATCGTTGATACGGAAATAGTTTACGCCCCAACCACTGATACCATACAATTCGTTGGAGTCTTCAATGCGCCATTTTCTCATATTAAACCGATGATTTGGTTGACGTAATTCTTTATTTGTTCCTTGGTGTGAATCACCTCTATCTTGAGGATATGCTTTGCTTTCTGATAATAGGGCAAACGCTTCTGGAGCGATTCTTCGATGTAGGCGATGAGTTCGTCTTCCGTCTTGCCCTGAATAAGCGGACGCACCGTCTTGCCCATTTGCAGATGCTCCTTCAACACCTGTGGCGAAGCATCGAGGAAGATAGTCTCACCACGCGTGTTCATGTAGTCCATGTTATCAAAGAAGCAGGGGGTGCCTCCACCACAGGAGATGATGACATCCTCGAACTCTGCCACCTCATGCAGCATCTTCCTTTCCACCTCACGAAAACCCTCTTCTCCCTTCTCAGCAAAGATGTCGGGAATCTTCTGATGAAAGCGATCCTCGATGTAGTTGTCGAGGTCATAGAACTCGAGTCCCATCTCACGAGCCAAGACCTTGCCGATGGTGGTCTTGCCTGCGCCCATATACCCTATCAGGATGATTCTTGTCATGCCTTTGCTGCTTTTCTGCCACGTCGTGCAGGTTTTGCTTCCGACTGACCCTGAGATGCCTTCTCCACAATGGCTTTGCACTCTTCGTATGTCAGGCTATTGGGGTCTTTGATGCTTTTCGACAGTTTGTAGTTCGTTCCCTTATACTTCAGATAAGGACCGAAGCGACCATTCATCACCTCCATCTCTGCATCTTCTTCGAAAGTCTTCAAGTGTGCCGATGCCTCTGACTGACGACGCTCCTCAATCAGTTTGATGGCTTCATCAAGGTCAATGCTCATCGGGTCAACACCCTTGGGGAGTGACACATATTTCTTGCAATGCAGCACATAAGGTCCGAAACGCCCCGTACCCACAGACACTTCATTTCCTTCATATTCACCCAAGGTGCGTGGCAACTTGAAGAGTTCAAGGGCTTCTTCCAACGTGAGGGTGGTGATGCTTTGTCCCTTGTTCAACTGGGCAAAACGGGGCTTTTCCGTTTCGCTTGCCACACCAATCTGCACCATCGGGCCGAAACGTCCTATCTTCACGCTGACAGGCTTGCCAGATTGAGGGTCTTCACCCAGATAGCGCTCACCCACCTTATGTTCGTTCTTCTCCTGAAGGGTGGCATCCACCATGGGCTCCAACTTTCCGTAGAAGTCACGCATCACCTGCTGCCAATTCTCCTTGCCATCGGCAATCTCGTCAAAGTCCTTCTCCACATTGGCTGTAAAGTTGTAATCGATAATATCAGGGAATGCCTGCATCAGGAAGTCATTCACCACAGTACCCACATCCGTTGGGATGAGTTTTCCCTTCTCCTTGCCCACCACTTCCTTTCTGACAGACTTCTTGATTTTGCCATTCGACAGTTTCAGCACCCCGTAATTCCTCTCTTCACCCTTCTTGTCACCCTTCTCCACATATTCACGTTGCTGAATGGTTGAGATGGTGGGGGCATAAGTGGAAGGACGTCCAATGCCGAGTTCCTCGAGTTTCTTCACCAGACTTGCTTCCGTATAGCGCAAAGGATGCTGACTGAAACGCTGAATCGCCACCATCTCCTGCATCTGCAGGTGTTCACCCTTCTTCACCGATGGGAGCAGTCCTTCTGCTTCGTCCAATTGTACATCATCATCGTAAGACTCACGATACACACGCAGGAAACCATCAAACGTAATCACCTCACCCGTTGCGGTGAAGTTCACGTCATCAGCAGAAATCGTGATGGTGGTCTTCTCTGCTTCTGCATCTGCCATCTGACAAGCCACCGTACGCTTCCAAATCAGGTCATACAGACGCTTCTCCTGTGAGTTGCCAGTGATTTCATGCTCTGAAATGTAAGTAGGACGAATGGCTTCGTGTGCCTCTTGCGCACCCTTCGAACTGGTGTGGAACTGACGGGGCTTGGAGTACTTCGCGCCATGTATCTTGATGATTTCCTCTTTCGTCGTGTTCAGACAGAGGGAAGAAAGATTCACAGAGTCCGTTCTCATGTAGGTGATATGTCCCGACTCATACAGATGCTGAGCCACCATCATCGTCTGACTTACCGTGAAGCCCAACTTGCGGGCAGCCTCCTGCTGGAGCGTGGAAGTCGTGAATGGAGGTGCAGGACTCTTTTTCACAGGCTTCTTGTCGATGTCTGTAATCGCGAAGTCCTTGTCCTTGCAAGATTCCAAGAATGCCTCAGCCTCCTCTTCTGTCTTGAAACCATGTGCCAACGTTGCCTTGATGGGCTGTCCGTCCACCACGAAAATGGCGCTGACTCTATACACAGATTCGCTCTTGAAGTTCTCAATCTCTTTCTCTCTTTCCACAATCAGTCGTACTGCCACACTCTGCACACGACCAGCAGAAAGACTGGGTTTCAGTTTCTTCCACAACACAGGGGAAATCTTGAAACCTACGATTCTATCCAATACGCGACGTGCCTGCTGTGCATTCACCAAACCCATGTCAATGGTGCGGGGTGTTTCAATCGCCTTCAAGATGGCACTCTTCGTAATCTCATGAAAAACAATTCTTTTAGCCGCCTTGGGATCCAATCCTAACACCTGGCTCAAATGCCAAGAGATGGCTTCTCCCTCGCGGTCTTCATCGGATGCCAGCCAGACGGTGTCTGCCTTCTTTGCTTCCTTCTTCAAATCCCTCACTACCGCTTCCTTGTCCGAAGGTATCTCATATTCTGGCGAGAAATCATCCAGATTCACACTCATCTCCTTCTTTTTCAGGTCACGGATATGTCCATACGAGGACATTACCTTGTAATCTTTCCCAAGAAATTTCTCCAGCGTCTTTGCCTTCGCTGGAGACTCTACAATCACTAAATTCTTTTGCATATATCGTTCTATTTCTTCTCTTTTTTGAAAAATCGGGTGCAAAGGTACGATTAAGTGAGAGAAAAACAAAATTTATTTTGATTTTTCCGAGCGCAAGTGCCTTCGACGGAGTCAAAGGTAGAAATTTTCTATATAAATAATGTGTATTTTGTCAAAAAAAGCCTCTTCGTTAATCGAAAAGGCTTCCCATACCCGTCTTATCATGAGGGTTGACCCATGGATTCTTCCCTAAATGGCGGTAGGCTAATTCTGTGACTTCACGTCCTCTTGGCGTTCGCTTGATGAATCCTTCCTTGATGAGGAACGGCTCATACACTTCCTCCACCGTACCTGTGTCTTCACCAATCGCTGTGGATATCGTGCCAAGACCTACAGGACCGCCCTTGAACTTATCGATAATCGTGGTCAGAATCTTATTGTCAATCTCGTCCAGACCAAACTTGTCAATGTTCAGGGCTTCCAGTGCCATGTGGGCAATCGGTAAGTCAATGGTGCCGTTACCCTTCACTTGGGCAAAGTCACGCACGCGCCTCAACAGGGCATTGGCAATACGGGGTGTACCACGACTGCGCCCTGCTATCTCACCTGCAGCATCGAAATCACAAGGGATGCCGAGCAGTTTGGCAGAACGGAGAATAATCTTGGTCAACACATCTGCATCGTAATATTCCAGATGAAGGTTGATGCCGAAACGGGCACGGAGGGGTGCTGTCAAGAGTCCGCTACGTGTCGTGGCACCTACCAACGTGAAAGGATTGAGGTCTATCTGGATGCTACGTGCCGAAGGACCCTTATCAATCATGATGTCGATGCGGTAGTCCTCCATGGCACTATACAGATACTCCTCCACCACAGGAGAAAGGCGATGGATTTCATCGATGAACAACACATCATTCTCCTCCAACGACGTGAGGATGCCCGCCAAATCACCTGGCTTATCCAGCACAGGACCCGAGGTGACCTTAAAGCCCACACCCAACTCATTGGCGATGATGTTGCTGAGCGTCGTCTTACCCAATCCTGGAGGACCATGCAACAAAGTGTGGTCAAGTGGCTCTCCACGGAAACGGGCAGCCTCCACAAACACACTCAAGTTCTCCACCACCTTGGTTTGTCCGCTGAAATCGTCAAATCGCAAAGGGCGCAGGGCATTCTCAAAGTCCTTGTCCTTTGTGTTCCGCTGTTCTCTTATGTCAAAATCTTCTTGCATTTATATCCTTTTCATTTTTCACTTTTCACTTTTCACTTACATCACACCTGTGTCAGTCTGTCTGCTGGTTGGAGCACATACAACTTGTCATTCACGCGCACCCGTTCATTCACCTTGATGCTGATGTGCTGCCCTCTCGTCGCCACTTCCACAGGCTCCAAGTCGAAGCGTATCTCGTCGCAAGGCTGAATCAATGCCCCTGTCGTCGTGCCTGTGATGAGCACCTTATCCCCCACATGCAAGTCCTCATTCTCAATCAGGAACTCCGCCACCCCTATCTTCGAGAAATACTTCATGCACTTGCCCACATACACCTTCTTCTCCGTCGCCTTGCTGCCATACACCTCACACCACTCGCCCAATTTCTGTCCCTGGTAATAGCCATCCCAGAAACCACGATTGAACACCGTGCTCAACTGCTCATCCCACGCATCCAATTGCTCCTTTGTCGCCCAGGGTCTGGGTTCCGAAGGGTTCATCCCCCCTTGGGGGGACACGAGGGGGGCTGCCGCTGTGATCGCCTCATCATACGCCCTCACCACCGTATAGACATACTCAGGACCTCTGGCACGACCCTCTATCTTGAACACCCGCACCCCTGCATTCATCATCACATCCATAAATCGGATGGTCTTCAAGTCACGTGGCGACATGATGTACTTGTTATCGACCTTCAACTGCGTACCCGTCTCTATATCCGTCACCTCATATCCCCTTCGGCATATCTGCACACACTCACCCCTGTTCGCGCTCCTGCCGGCATTCTGCAACGACAGATAGCACTTGCCGCTGATCGCCATGCACAAGGCACCATGACAGAACATCTCGATGCGGATGAGTTCTCCCTTCGGACCCCTCACATCCTGCTCCACAATCTGCTGGTAGATGTCCCTCACCTGCCACATGTTCAACTCCCTCGCCAGCACCACCACATCGGCAAACTGCGCATAGAACTTCAGCGCCTCGATGTTCGAGATGTTCAGTTGGGTGCTCAGATGCACCTCCTGCCCCACCTCGCGGCAATATGTCATCACTGCCACATCACTCGCAATCACAGCCGAAATCCGTGCCTCCTTCGCCGCATCCACAATCTCACGCATCGTGGGGATGTCCTCGCCATAGATGATGGTGTTCACCGTCAGGTACGACTGCACCCCATGCTCATGGCAGATGGCAGCAATCTCCTTCAAATCGTCAATCGTGAAGGCATTGGCACTGTGGCTTCGCATATTCAACTTCCCAATGCCAAAGTATATCGAATTGGCTCCAGCCTTGATGGCGGCAGCCAGACTTTCCCGACTGCCCACAGGAGCCATGATTTCAAAATCAGAACGTTTCATGGGTGCGAAGTTACGACTTTTTTTCTGCACTTCAACAACATCTGCCCCACATCTTTCACTTTTGCCCCAAACAAATACACCTCACCCCCATCTTTGATGCCCGTCCTGCGTCTCAACTCATCTGCTGTCATCACAAAATTGCGCACCGCAATATTCGCCTGAGGCATCTCCTTCTTCAGTCGTTTCACCACCTTCGACGAGAACGGCATCACCTCCTCCACCTCAAACACACGTCCCGGGAAATCAGGAATCCACTCATCCGAAGTCATCAGATGCGTGTCCACATCCAATTGCCACACAGGAAAACGTGCACACAAACTCCCAAACGCCCCCGCCTTCATCAACGTCACATCCGGCTCGTAGAGATAACGCTTCACTCCCCCATCCGTCAAAGAAATCCCCATCTCATCCGACAAACCGAACACATATTCCATCTTTCCAGAAGTCATGAAATCCACACAATGCACCTCCACACAACCCGCATGGAGAGAATGACTACGTCGAGCTAAAGGTTCGCCAAGCGCATGGGCTTGTTGTACTATAAGTACCTCCTTGCATTCATTCTTCACGCCCACAATATGCACCTCTATCACCCCCTTCAACTTCCTGAGCACATCCGTCAAGTCCACCATAGGTGAGAGTTTCACCATCACCATCTTCGCATGTTTCAGGAGTTCATCCTGCCACACCACGATGTTCGGCTCACAATCCTCCATCGCATACACGCGGCTCCCATCCCCCGCACGTCGTGCAGGATCCAGATAGATGACATCCACCGATGGAATCGGCAATTCCCTTCCATCACCACACCTCACCTCCACCTCAGGATGCCGCGCATCCTTCAACACCTCAAAATTATGTCTTGCCACCTCACACAGCGCCTCATCCCTCTCCGTATAGATCGCCCCCTCCATACCTTCCGACATATACCAGAGATCCACACCCATGCCACCCGTCATATCACAAATCCAGCCCACGCGCTGGGCGATTTCTGTTGTCTGTTGTCCGTTGTCTGTTGTCTGTTGAGGGCTCATAGCCCTCAACACAATATCATGCTTATACCTTGCCGTCAGTTCCGAACTGCATTGCTCCGCAGGCACACGTCCCCCCATGATGATGTCCTTATTCTCATACCACTCCGGCAACTTCCCCTTCAATCGCCTCCTCGCCTCAATCTGCTCCACAGCAAACCGCACCATCTCACGCGAATCACCACACCCCGCATGGCGAGAACCGCCAAGCGCGTGGGCTTGCAACAGCAACGCTGCTGTATCATCATTCTGATGTTTCTCGATGAAATCGCGCAATTCAGGAGTCATCATGGGCAAATGAACTGACTGAGATATATCCATGCTATTTATCGGCAAGATTTTGATGAAAAATCGCTACAAAGGTACCAATTTTTGCCGACATCGGCAAGTTTGGTGCCTTTTTTTGCCGATGTCGGCAAATTTATCCAAAAAGGATAATCCAAAAAAGATAAAAACAGAAAAATGACAAAATGACTTTTTAACCGCTTTTCCAATCCTTCCTTTTTAGGTTACATACACAAAACACCCACAAAGCCGTGAGCCTTGTGGGTGCTTGTATGAAGTTATTCGATAGGCCTGGTATTTTGGTTGTTACTGCGGGTCTTTACTGACTGTCAGGGCTTGAATCAAAGCGTCAAGTTGCTGTTGGCTCATGCCGTGAGAGAGCAGATAGTTGGCGAACGCTTTTTCATAGTCCACGTTCGGCAGTTGTGCTTCGTCGCTGACGCTGGCATAATGCATCAGGCATGGATTGAGTCTCAGCCATACCAAAGCTTTGCATACATCACTATCTATTTGGGGGTTGACGCCATAATAGTTATTATAAGTGACCAGATAGTCAGCCACAATCTCTTCGTATGTTGCGCCACACAGTCCTTCAAGCAGCGCACATACATATCCTGTGCGGTCTTTCCCCTCTATGCAATGCACGACATAGGGGGCAGGACGAGATGGCAGTTCCTTTAGTGCCGCAATCAGTCTGTTGTTGAAATCATCTGCCGTTGGGTCAACCTTCAGCGGGCACAGAATCACGTTGTCTCCTTCCCAAAGTGTACGGCTGTAAGGAGGCATGTCGTAGGTCAGCATTTTCTCCTCGGTGTCGGCGAGGTTGAGCACGGTCGCAACCTTTTTGCTTTCCAGAAAATCCGACACAAAGCTGGCACGGTTGATTTCGTTGGAGAACGGTGTTGAACAGCGGTAGAGCACTCCACTTGCAATATTGCCGCCACTCACTTCGCGAGCATTGGCAAACTCCGCGTCGGAGAGAGTAAGATATTCGTCTCGGTCGTTGGAGTATTTCATGCTCATGGCCTTCTGCACATCAAGGCAGCCACCTTTTTCCTTCATCCTGACGGTAACGGCATGTCCCTCCTGTCCTAAGAGTTCCTGAGACAGTCCGGTGTTGCTGGCCGTAAAGCAGATGCTGGGATAACCGGGATATGCCACACACAGGAGCTCTCCTTTACGGGCGTAGTAGCCGTCATAGTAAGGCACAACGAATGTTTTGCCGTCAAGGGTGACGCTGATGATATCGCCGAGTGAGAATCCAGCCGTCTCCATATCTGCATCCGTAAAATCCAACATGGCTCCGTCGTATTCGTTATACATAGAGATAACGCCTTTCAGCATCGGCTCGTCATTGGACTCATCTTCATCAGAGCAAGAGCTCGCCAAGGTTAGCAAACTGACAAAGACCCAGAGGAAAGCCGACCTCCAACAGGTCTGCGATGATGCAGAGTGGTTTAAACTTCTGGTTTGAAACGATTCCATATTTAAAGAGTTTTTCGTATTGATGCTATAAAGGTAGGAATAATATTTTAAACACGCAAATAAAAATATGTCGAGGATTTGTAATTCTCGATTTTTTGTTATTGCTGTCCGGTAAAATTGCGAACTCCGAATTTACAATTTTTTCGCGCCATCATTTTGCATATCACCTACCATATCCGCTTGATCAAACTGTTCACACTCGGCAAGCAAACGATTTACTTCGTCCAACAATCTTTGGCTTCGTTAGAGTCCGTATTTCTCCCCGAACTCAATTGCAAATTAAATACTTTTCCCTCTTCCAGCCAAACATCTCCCAACTTTTTTCAATAACCCACAGAAAAAGGGGTGCTCACGCATCCCTTTTTCCTGCAAAAACACAATCTTTACCAATCAACAATATGGCATGAGAAAATCAGTCATCCATCAGGAGTGTTCAAGGCTTCCGTACACGTTCGCCTCAGGGATGAGTGCGCCTGAGTTCATGGTGTACTGAGTGCTGCCTACGGTGAAGACACCATCGTCCTGGTCA
>JBGUGM010000187.1:0-5973 GCA_045111535.1 Bacteroidaceae bacterium | reverse complement strand
AGGTAATACTTTTCTCATGAATCTGAGGATTTAACGAATTGCTATTCTGAATTTCGTTGCAAAATTACACATAAAAACTCAAATTTTCACAATCCCATTAAACCTTTTCTTTACTTTATAGTCAATTTAGGTACATTACCAAAGAAAAATCAATCAATAACATCACAATATGAAAAAATCGCTCATCGCTTTGTTGCTCACGTTTGTGGGACTCAGCGCAATGGCTCAGTCCAAATTCAATGTCTCGGGTACAATCCTTGAAGACGAAACCAACGAAGTAGTAATCTCAGCCACAGTCCGTATCCTCAATCTGCCAGACAGCAGTTTGGTGGCTGGTGCCGCAACAGGATTTGACGGAAGTTTCAATATCAAGAATGTGAAGGCTGGCAAGTATGCCCTGAAAATTACTTATGTGGGCTTTCAGACCAAAGTGTTGCCTTTGGATTTGACCAATAAGAAGGACAAGAATGTCAGCGTCGGTTATCTGCACATCACACCAGACTCTAAACTGATGAAGGATGTGACTGTGACCGCCAATGTCGCAAAGGTGCAAGTGAGCGGTGACTCTGTTATCTATAACGCTGACGCATATCGTGTGCCAGAAGGTTCTGTACTGGAAGACCTTGTGAAGAAACTCCCAGGTGCACAGGTGGATGAGAATGGTGGTGTAACCATCAATGGTAAGAAAGTGAATAAGATTCTTGTGGACGGTAAGGAATTCTTCTTCGATGACGCAAGTGCTGCCATGAAGAACATCCCAACCAACATGATTGACAAGCTCAAAGCATACGACCGCAAGAGTGATTTCGCTCGCGTGACTGGTATTGACGATGGTGAAGACGAAACTGTGCTCGACCTGACTGTGAAGAAGGGTATGAACAATGGTTGGTTCGGTAACATCGACGTGGCATACGGTACGAGAGACCGTTGGTCAGGTCGTGCTACTATCAACCGCTTCAACAACAGTAACCAGTACACCTTAATGGGTGGTGCCAACAACACTGGAGACATGGGCTTCGGTGGTGGAGGTGGTAGATTTGCTGGCGGTATGGGCGGCATGGGCGGTGGTGGCCTGCGCAACTCCAAGAACGTCGGTTTCAACTTCGCTACAGAGATAAAGAACCTCGAAATGGGTGGTAGCGCACGTTATCAATATAATGGTAATGACAGCAGAAGTTGGTCATCCACCAAGAGTTTCGTAACATCACAGGGTTCTTTCAGCAACAGCGAAAGTCTGAGCCGCAGCAGTGCAAACAACTGGAACGGACAATTCCGTATGGAATGGACACCAGACTCTTTGACAAACATCATCTTCCGTCCATCAGGAAACTTCACCAAAAACAAGGGATACAGCGACAGTGAGTCAGCAAACTTCAGTGATGACCCGAACAAAATCAGTGATGATCCACTGGATGATGCAATCAATGGAGTCGATGTTGACGGCTTGATGGATATCATTGTCAACACGAACGTGAACCGACAGCAGACTTACAGTGAAAATAAGCGTCTGGCTGGTGAATTGCAGGCAAACCGTCGTCTGAATGACTATGGACGTAACATCACCCTCCGTGCCACTGGTAACTTCGGTAGTTCAGAAAGCAAGCAACTCTCTGGTGCTAACATTCAATATGCAAAGACTGGTGGTGAGAACATCAACAACCGCTACTACACCACTCCTGGCAGAAACAGATCTTTCGGTGCACAGTTGACTTATTCTGAACCTATCGCTAACAGAACTTATCTGCAACTCTCTTACAGATACGACTACAGTTACAACAAATCTGACCGTAAGGCTTTCGCCATGGATCCAACGGCTTACACCGACTTGGCAAATGCATTGGTCAACTATCGCTACAACATTAATGGTGCCATTGACTACATGCTGAGCAATGGATACAAACTGTATGGAGAAGACGAAAATGAGGATGCCAAGAAGCAAAGTCAGTTCTCGGAGTATAAGAACTACAATCAGACCATCAGCCTCAGTTTCCGCAAAATTTCTGACTACTTCAACTTCAGTATGGGTATCGACCTTTTGCCACAGCGAAGCACACTTGACTATAAGTATATGGGCAAGAAATACGACACCATCACCCGCAACGTGTTCAACATTGCACCAAACTTGGACTTCCGTTACAACTTCACACAGCAGACAAACCTGCGTGTCAACTACCGCGCTCGTACACAGCAACCAAGCATGACGAATCTGCTGGACATCACGGATGACTCAAACCCACTGAACATCACAAAGGGTAACCCAGGCTTGAAGCCTTCTATCACCCACAACATCAACCTGAACTTCAACACCTTTACAATGGCTCATCAGCAGAGTATCTTTGGTTGGGGTGGTGTCAACTTCACCAGAAATAGCACAGCCAATCGTACCAGTTACAACGAGACCACAGGTGTAAGAACGACTAAGCCTGAGAATATCAATGGTAACTGGAGCGGTAACCTCGGTGGTGGTTTCAACACTTCACTTGACAGAAATGGTTACTTCACGATGAATACATTCACAAGTTTCAACTACAACCATCAGGTCAGTTACCTCGACCCACAGCAGTATGATGAGGATAAGTCAAAGACCAACACCATCGGCGTGAATGAGAACCTTGGTTTCGACTTCCGCAAGGATTGGTTCGAGATGGGTATCAACGGTAGTTTGAACTACAACAACTCACGCAACTCTGTCTTGACAACAGGTAACATGGAAACATGGACCTTCAGTTATGGTGCTGACATGAACCTTGTCTTCGACAATGGTCTCACCTTCTCAACTGATATCAGCCAGAGCAGCCGTCGCGGTTTCTCCTCTGCCGACATGAATACCAATGAATTGCTTTGGAACGCTCAGGCAGGTATGTCCTTCCTCAAGGGTAATGCACTGACCGTCACTGTCCAATGGAACGATATCCTACACAACCGCAGCAACATCAGCCGTCAAATCTCGGCTTACCAGCAAAGTGACTCACGCTACAACGCCATCTACTCTTATGGTATGATTCACGTCATCTACAAACTGAACATCTTCGGTGGTGGTGGTAGCAGAGGTGGATTCGGTGGAGGCATGGGTGGCTTCGGAGGCGGCATGGGCGGCTTCGGTGGAGGCATGGGTGGCTTCGGTGGAGGCATGGGAGGTGGCCGTGGTATGAGATAATGCCCTCCCCCACACTCACAAACCTACGCATACTAAACTTAATTATATATTTACTTTCTGTTCTCAACAAAGAACACAATAAAGGCTCGACCAATGGTCGGGCCTTTCATTTGTATATGATACTTAGATTCTTATGAGACACCTTTACTGAAAGAACGAGAAGTTCACACTTCCATAATTGCGATGGTCCACAAAATGAGGATGTGCTGAGAAATCGTAACTGCTTCCATGTTCCAGAATGAACAACCCTCCCTCTGCCAACAACGGCAAAGCCACATCAGGGATGTCTGAAAGGTTCTCCAAAGCGTATGGAGGGTCAGCAAAGATGATATCGTAATGCTCCTTACACGTACGTACATATTTAAATACATCTCCCTTCAACGGCAACCACTCCTTCACCTGCAACTCTTTCTGCACACGCATCAAGAACTGCCAATGCTTGAAGTCCTTCTCCACCGACACCACCTTACTGCATCCACGCGATGCCAACTCCAAACCAATGGAGCCAGTACCCGCGAAGAGGTCAAGGGCTGTTGGTGCCTCATCAAAATCGACATAAACATTCTCCAAGATATTGAACAGCCCTTCCTTGGCAAAGTCCGTTGTAGGACGTGCCTTGAAGCCAGTAGGTGCAGGGACATGACGCCCCTTATATTTTCCTCGGATAATTCTCATTGAAAAAGTTCTCTGTTGGGGATGGAAGTCGCCCAGCGCGTGGGCTGGCTAAAAACCGCAGATGAGCAGAGTCTGCAAGTCGTAGGGGATGAGGCTGTTACCCATTGTCAGTCTGTCCTTAAAGTCTTCGCTGCGATCAATGACAGACACATTCTGCAAGAAGTACTTGATTTTCTCTGAGAGTTCCACTGTACGCTGCTCCATGTCACCAACCACAAAGAGAGCGTCATCCACCTGATCAAAGCCCAGTTCCTTCCACACATTCAGCGTGTAGTACTGCATGTCTGCCACACTAGTGCAATCAAAGTTGTTGACAAACAGCATTCGTCCCAGTTCGAAAGCATAGATGGTGATTTCCTTCTCATGCAGATAGACATACATCTTCCTGCCTGGTCCAAACAGGCTCTTCTCGCTGAAAAACTCTATCAGCGTACTGGCAGAAGCATAGAATCGCGCCCTTGGGAAATCGTCAAGCAGCAACTGATGAATGCTACGGTCCAAGCCAAACACAATGGCAATACCCGAACGACGCAGCACATTATAACTGACATGCTGGGGCTTATCCTTCGGGAAGGTGAACTGATACACCGCATGAATGTCCTCCCGATTGAATGCAGCAACAGGCACCGTCGTGAAGTGCGGTGTGGTGATGAGCACATTCACACGCTGATAGTCCTGCTTCAGCATCGGCTCATTCATCAATGCATCCTTCAGATTCGCTGCCAACGAGATGGTATGGTTCACATCCCACACCTTATACTCGAACGGCTCTTCCTGTCCTGGAGCATAAGTACAAAAAGAAAGTCCATTCGAGCAGACCCGAATGGACAAACTTTTATTGTTAATTTGATTTTCTGCCATTATTCACATCGGGGATTCAGTTCTTGAGTCATGTCCCAAGACTTATTCCCAGTTACCTGCCATCTTGTTGTTCGTATCCTCAAGGTCACCAATGCGGAGTCCGTACCATTCACCGTCTGTCTGGTCCTCATTGTCGAGCATCAACTCAGCACGGTTTCTGTGGCGCTTCTTCAAGTCAGCCTTCACACTCTTGACCTTCTTCTCGTTCATGCCATCCATGTAGTCATCCAGACGTGCACGGAACTCTACCAGCATGTCGAACTCATTTGACTTCATGTTGAACTGAGCCTTCTTACGAAGTTCGATGACGCCCTGATAAACGGTGTCATACACTGAAGGGTCAAAAGTGGAACGAACCACGAAGAATGTACCATCTGCAGGACGACCTATAGGAACATACTTCATGGAGTCAGGATTAGCAATACCTAACTTCTCTGCAGCAGTCATCCAAACAGTGTCACGCTTGATGATACCCTTTGCTACGGCTTCTCTTTCAGTCATACCAGCCTCCAACTGATCGTCAGTCAACTCGCCTTCCTTGATGATCTTATCCACGGTCTTACCGTTCTTCACAAAATCAATCAATGAGTCAATGGTGCCACAATACTCACCAAAGGTCATCTTGTACTGCTCTTCCGCGTTACGGATGTCCATCAGACGAGCAATAACAATTTTCTCACGGGCTGCCTTCTCTTCATCAAAGGCAATGTCGCTATAGATGCTGTAGAAGCACGCTGCGACCAGACCTAATGCACATACGACAAGAAGTCCATTAATTACACTTTTTTTCATGATATGGTTGTTAATTTTTTGTTGTTTACACACTTTTTTGCTGTCCTAAAAGCAAGTTTTTTGCCTCACTTATAGTCCAGTTCATGAATAATCACTATATTCGTTGCAAAAATAGTACAAAAATTTTAATTGCACCCACAACTTTCAGCATTTTTTTGAAAAAAGATGATAAAAGACTACTTAAAGGACCTCATTTTGCATCATTTCGGGTTAAAACCGACAGAAGACCAGTCAAAAGTCATTGACTCGCTCTGTGAGTTTATCCTCACTCCTGATGCCGACTCGGTGTTCATCCTGCGAGGCTTTGCCGGAACAGGAAAGACCTCCCTTGTCAGTGCTTTGGTCAGGACCATGGAACAACTCGAACGCGAATGTGTGTTGATGGCACCCACTGGACGTGCTGCCAAAGTCTTTTCTCTCTATGCTGACCATCCCGCTTTCACCATTCATAAGCGCATCTACCGACAGAAATCCATTGACAAGGATTC
>JBGUGM010000186.1:0-1871 GCA_045111535.1 Bacteroidaceae bacterium | reverse complement strand
ACTATGCTCCCGATACTTGAAAATGGATGTAAAACCATAAAAAGAAAATGTATGGCTAATACAAATTTGAACCGACAGGTAATCGATATCAGGACAAGTTCGGGTGTCGGTGACATTAGCAACGAAGTCTTACGACGATGGACTGACAAGGGCTATGACATGGCGGTCAAGGAAGGGAACTACGACCGAAGCCGCGAACACATCAATTTCGAAATTGTGAACGGTGGCAAAGTGGTTCCTGTGGATAAGTCAAGACCGCTCGATCAACGTATGGCAGAAATGCTTGCCTCACGTGGCATCAAAGACCCGAACATCGGGCGTAAGAACCCCAATGTCCGTACTGTCGTGCAGTTTGTCTTCAGCGGCTCCCATGACCGCATGACGGAGCTGGCATTTGGCAATCAAGAGGTGGACTTCGAGGCAAAATGTGGCAACGAGGATGTCCAGCGAAAGCCTGAGATAGAGCAATGGGCTAAGGATATCTACAACTTTGTCGCACGTAAGTTCGGTGAGGAGAATATCATCAGCTTTGTAGTGCATCTCGATGAGACCACTGCCCATGCACATTGCGACATCGTGCCAGTCAATGACCAAGGCCGAATCAGCTATAAAGATGTCTTTCACGGACACACCAAACCTGAATACAAAGAGTTCATCTTGCAGCTCCATAACGAGCTTGCGGAAGTGAACAGGAAGTGGGGTTTGGCGCGTGGAACAAGTAAAATGCTGACTGGTGCCAGAGGTCACACAAACGAATCGTACCGCCGATGGCTCAACCAGGAGTGTGATACACTTGAAGAACGCCGTGACAACCTTCAGAAAGCCATCAGTGATCTGAACAAAGAACTGGCTACTGCTATGACAAAGCAGAAGAGTTTCACCACCATGATTGAGAACCTGACGGCACAGAAGGAAAGCCTCGAACAGGAACTGCAACCGCTCCGCGAACTCCAGAAGAATGGCGATGCCATCAGTCAGGAGATTGCCCGGAAGATTCAGGATCTGGAGAACCGCAAGGCTCTTGTGGAAGAAAAACTGGCAGAGAAAGAAGCCAAGCTGTCTTCCACTGCTCAGGAGATTGACAGTCTTCGTCAAGACAAGGAGGCTCTGGAACAAGAGGCTTCAGAGTTGGCAGCAAAGGCTTCGGCATCTGAACAGGACTGGGCACACAGCAAGGGAGCCGTTATGAACGAGCTGCTTGCCGGAACGATGATGCATGAGTTCACATCATGCTACCAGCGTCTGCCAGATGAAGCAAAAGAGGTCTTCAGTGACACACTTCTCGAACAACTGGCAACGGACGGGAACCATGTGGCTACGGTCGCTCTTGCCCTAATGTGCGAGTATGTGGAACAGGCGACTTCCATTGCCCAGACACATGGAGGTGGTGGCGGTGGCCCTGGTGGTGGCTGGCGTAAGAAGGATGACGAGGATGAACGTATGTTTGCACGTCGTTCTCTTGCTATGGCCAGGCGCATGTGCCGGACTTCTGGAAGGCGCAAGAAGATGTAGTATTGTATTCACAAAACATCCAATTCAGTAATTCAAAAACATCAAAATTATGACAGGAAAAATTCTATTACTTTCCGCTATATGCCTTTCTGCCTTGACAGTTAAGGCAAGCGATGTCATCACGACATCTGACAGTATCAGTAAGCAGGTAAGTGTCACGTCGGAGCATTATCTCCAGACACTGAAACCCACATATCTCACGAATGTAAGCGAAGCAGCCAACTGGGGTAGAAATTGGTTCATTGAAGTAAAGGGCGGGGCTTCTGCTTTTCTGGGATCGCCTATCGGCTGCGGTGATGTGTTCGACCGTCTTTCTCCAGCTCTTCAGGTTGGAATTGGAAAGTGGTTCACACCCGCAG
>JBGUGM010000185.1:0-25206 GCA_045111535.1 Bacteroidaceae bacterium | reverse complement strand
TCCAACGATTGGGGTGTCAAGAAGTATGAAGACCTCACGCTGGCACAGAAGAAGCTCTTGCTCAACACGTCAATGATTGACAACCCGTATTCGACTACGATGCTGTCATCAGCTCAGGCTCCGGGTACAGGTCGTCCAGCGAAGGGTGAGGTTTGTCGCCGTGCCACTTCCATGTCGTTGCTCGATTCCGTCATGGTGGTTACTCCTGAAAATGCCGACAAAATTCTGCCTAACAACCCGTATTTCAATGAGCTGCGCGCTAATCGTGATTCTATCGTGCTCTTCACAGACGCGTCGAATCCCGCACCAATGCTTCATTTCACGGGTAAGTTTGTGACATCGAACCAGCTGAGTTTTTCGGACATTGACTTCATCTACAATCAGCCGGAAGGAACCTTCCATTCAGATGACATCTATGTCAACAACTCTCGTGTGACGAGTGCCAACATTTTCTGTAAGAACGGTTTCGTTCATCAGGTGGACAAGGTGCTCGTGCCACTGGACAACATGTCTGAAATCATCCGTAAGAATCCTAAGATGTCTATCTACAGCAGCATCATCGAGCGTTTCGCTGCGCCAAAGGACTCTCTTAGCTTGCGTGAAACTTATAACCTGTCGAAGGGTACTCACTACGACTCAGTGTTCGTGAAGCGTTACTTCTCCGACCGCACCTTCGGTTCAACCATGGCAACCAGTGTAAAGTTCATGTATGACAAGAATGGTAACACTTTCGACGGTGCCTTGAAGTTCGACCCAGGATGGAATGGTTATATCCCAGAAATCGCCAACGACCGTCAACCCATGATGGAAGATATGGCTATCATGCTGGTTCCATCTGACCAGGCTATTCAGAACTGGTGGAATGGCGGTGTGATTGAAAAATATTATGGTACGATTGAGAACACGCCAAGTTCTGTGCTCGATGACTTGATCCGTGTGAACCAGATTCAGGCGTTCACCTCTTCAGTTCCTTCCAAGTTCGACGCTGTGCTCAACGATGCCAACGAGCCTCTTGGAATTACTAAGGAGGATGTGGATAGCGTATATCTCGGTTGTAACGGTCTTGTGTTCCTGACCAACAGAGTGTTCGCACCAGCATCTTATTCTTCAGTGTTGTTCCCAGCAGTGATTGACAAGTCACGTTTCACCGTGATGGATAATGTCATCACTCCAATGAACTACAACTATTACCTCAACTCTATGGTGTCTCGTTTCGTGTTCCTTCTCCCAACCAACGATGGTCTTTTGACTTACATTGACCCTGTTTCTTACGGTCAGACCGTGAAGAGAATGTGGGAGTTCAAGTTGGATGAGAAGTTGCAGCTCTATGCAAACATCTATGAGTGCGATGAGAACGAAGACGGTACCTTTACCAAGAGAGGCTCTGCAGTTCCTTTGAGAGGTGGCGTTACTAACAGTATCCTCAAAAACCGCATGGAAGATATGCTCGATAACATCATCGTTGTGGAGCCATTCCAGGAGGGTAAGAAATACTACAAGACGAAGGGACGTAACTTCGTGAAAATCGAGAAGAAGGGTGCTAAGAACTATGAGGTTTCAGGTTCTTATCATAACAACATCGGTCAGCCACTTGTGACCGTTGATGCTTACGATGGTGAGGATATCCGTAATGGTATCACACTTGCATTGGATGGCGTTGTAATGGGTACACCTAATTCTGTTGCCAAGACTTTGCATGACACAGTCGTGCCAGGTATGGATCCAGAACATAACGACTCCATCTTCTCTGAGTTCTTCGGAATTGTTGAGGCATGTGCCGTCAACAAAGCCAACTCTAAGAACGGATGGCAGGCAGCCGATCAGGAATATGGTAACCTCTTCAATATCAAGTCTCCAGGCTTGATTGGTTCTGAGGATGCCACCACAACGAAGGCTACTTATCTTCTGAACAATTATCACTATACTGTTTATGCGCCAACGAATGCGGCTATGGAGAAGGCATACGCAGCAGGACTTCCAACACTTGAAGACCTTGCAGCTGCTGAAGAGTATGACCTTGAGATGGGCTACACGGGTCCTGGCTCAACTGCTGAGGACAACTTGAAGTCTCGCGCAGACTCTATCAAGGAGGTGATGCTCGACTTCGTGAAGTACCACATCCAGGATAACGCCATCTTTGTTGACGTAGATACAGCTGGTACATTTGAGACTGCTAAGACCGAGTTGATCAAAGCCACTCAGGTGGACGAGACAACTGGTGAGGAGTCATGGGGTGGCAAGTACTCTCCAGGACGTCCATACAAACTGAACGTTGAGGTGGCTGGTGGTCAGATGACTGTGACCGACTGCCGTAACGGATATGAAGGTGATCGTTTCATGGGTGGCAATAAGACCAACGTCGTGATCAAGGACGGTGCCTACAACCTGATGGCACGTGAATACTGGCTCGAAAGTGCTGCCGCAATCACGAATCCTAACAATGTGAGATTGAATAACTCATCATTTGTTGTCATTCACGCTATCGAAGACCCATTGATTTATGCCGATGGTGCACACTTCGATTCTAAGGGTAACGAGATTGCAACCCAATTCATCTATACTTATAAGCCACTTACATCAGAATAATAGTTCAGAATATGAAAAAAATAATATCAACCCTCATGCTTTTAGCGTGCTTCTGTGTTCAGATGAGCGCGCAGGTAAAAGCGGGCGACATTATCAGCGGTCAAGTATGGGATGATTTCGACCCTTTGATGATGTGTAACGTGGTGGAAGTTGACCACAACAATCGTATCGTCGCCCATGGAACTACCGATATCAACGGTAACTTCTCTTTTGCAATTAAGAATCCAAAGGATAAAATCCGTATCTCTTACATCGGCTGCCAGACCGTGGAATTGCCTATCAACAAGAGAGCTTTCGGAAAGATTGTCCTGAAGAGCAATACTGTCATTCAAGACGTTGTGGTGACAGCGGTTCGCAGGAGCCAGAGCACCGGTCTCGCCATCCCAATGGATCAGATCGCCACAGCAAGTCAATCTATTGATATGAAGGAGTTCGAAGGTATCGCCATGACTTCTGTCGATGAGGCTCTTCAGGGACGTATCGCAGGTCTTGACATTGTTGCCAACTCTGGTGACCTTGGTGCTGGTACTACCATCCGTTTGCGTGGTGTGTCCACCATCCACGGTAACCAGAACCCACTGGTCGTTGTGAACGGTAACCCTATCACAGTGGAAAGTGGTTTCGACTTCGAAAATGCGAATGACGAGCGCTTCGCAGAACTCTTGCAAGTGAACCCTGATGATATCGAATCTATTACTGTCCTCAAAGATGCTGCCGCACAGGCCATCTGGGGTTCGAGAGGTTCTAATGGTGTCATCGAAATCAAGACAAAACGTGGTGCGAAGGGTAAGACAAGAGTTCGATATAACTACCGTCTTACTGGTAACTGGATTTATAAGCGTTACAAGCTGCTCAATGGTGATGACTACACCATGTACATGAAGGAGGCATACTTCAATCCTCGTCAGGAGTCCAGCTTTGCTGATAAGTCTTCTGCTGACTTCATCCCAGAAATTGCTTATGCACCCGAATGGGCTGAATATAATATGTATAATGACAACACTGATTGGGTGGATGCTGTTACGCAGTTTGGTTGGCTCCATTCTCACAGCATCAACCTGACGGGTGGTGGTGAAAAGGCTAATTTCCGTGTGTCTGGTGGTTATGATACACAGAGCAACTACATCATCAAACAGGGCATGGATCGTCTGACCACGAACGTGGCATTGGACTACAACGTGTCTGACCGTATCAGGGTTTCTACTAACTTTGACTTCATCTACACCAACCGTGACCTCCACAACACAGGTGATGCTATTGGTGTGGCTCAGCGCAAGATGCCAAACCTTTCTATTTACCGCGAGGATGAAAATGGTAACGACCTGCCAGAATACTACACCATGAATAAGTGGATTACACGTCAGACGGGTGTGTATGCAGCAAGTGCTTATCTGGATGACCAATATGGTATGGTAAACCCTGTGGCGAAGGCTTACAACTCTTCACAGAAGACCACTCAGTTGGTTCTCCGTCCTGAGTTCATCTTCCGCTATGACATCTTGGGCACTCAGCCTGATCAGCATCAACTTCGTTATGAAGGTCAAATCCGCTTCGACATCTCGAATGACGAAAGCAGTAGTTATGTGCCAGGATGGTTGTCTTCTATTTCCATGTTGGATACGGGTAATAATACTTCTTATAATACCTCATCAGCCAGCAACTCGAAGAGTCACTCCATGTCCACTCGCCATATGTTGACTTTCACTCCTCATTTGAAGGAAGGTCACTCTCTGATGGTGATGGGTCGTTATGACTATGGTCAGAGCAACAGCTCTAACCAGAGTACGGGTCTTGACCGTATGCCAACCACCGCAGATATCACTTCAACCCTCGCAGGTGGTGTGATTTCCAGCTTCGGCTCAGGTGCAGGTCATTCCAAACACCAGAACTTGACGTTCCAGGCTCACTATTCTTATAAGGGTCGTTACAGCATTACTGGTGTGCTTCGTGGTGACTGTACCACAGCTTTTGGTCCTGACCGTCCATGGGGCTTCTTCCCTGCATTGTCTGGTCGTTGGAATATTAGCAAGGAGCCATTCATGGAGAAAGTGAAGTGGCTTTCGATGCTGTCTATCCGCCCATCTTGGGGTTATTCAGGTAATGCTCCTGGTGGTGACCTTTGGCGTTCAAAGTATGGTAATGGTGCGGGTTACATGGGTGCTTCATCTGTTGTTCCTAACAACATTCGTTTGGCAGGTTTGCGTTACGAGAAGAAGCAGTCTTTCCAGGTTGGTTTTGACTTCGGTTTCTTGAAGGATAAGATTACCGGTAATGTTGATATCTATACTTCAAAGGTGACTGACTTGTTGCAGCAGAATTATGGTATTCCATCATCTTCTGGTTACACCTCTCTGAGCACCTACAATGATGGCTCTTTGCGCAATGAGGGTTGGGAATTCAATATTAATGCCAACCGATTTGTGAAGGTGGGTGACTTCTCGATGGACTTCAATATGTCTTTCGCGAATAACCGCAACCGAATCTTGACAATGGATGCCACTTGTTTGGATGGATTGAACGAGGAGTTCAATTATAACAACAAGCAGTATCTGTCTCGTGTTCAACTGAACAACCCATTGAACTCTATCTACGGTTTCCGTTATAAGGGTGTTTATGCTTATTCAGAGTATTCTGATGAGGAAGTGGAAGGTTTGAGTGGTCCTAACTCACCAGTTGTCCGCAACGAGAAGGGCGAACCTATCTTCGACTCTACAGGTGCTCCTAAGATGATGTACTTCAACTATGGTGGTGCCAGCCAGTATGCATTTGTGGGTGGTGACGCTATCTACGAGGACATCAACCACGATGGTCAAATCAATGAGTTGGATATCGTTTACTTGGGTTCTTCTCTTCCAAAGATTACGGGTGGTTTCGGTACAAGATTCCACTATAAGGGATGGGAACTCAACCTGCAGTTCAACTTCCGTACAGGCTTCAAAGTGATTAACACCGCACGTATGGACTTGGAGAACATGTCTAACAACAACAACCAGTCTATTGCTGTCAACTGGCGTTGGCACAACGAAGGTGATATCGCACCACTTCCACGTGCTGCCACAACGAAGACGCAGTTCAATACCTACAACTACTTGGGTTCTGACCGTTTCGTGGAAGATGCTTCCTTCCTCCGTCTGAACTACTGTCAGTTGTCATACTCGTTCGACCCCAAGATGCTGAAGCAGTGGGGCTTGAGCTCATTACGTCTGAACTTGCTGCTCAACAATGCATTCTGTCTCACCAAATACTCAGGTCTTGACCCAGAGCACGGTGCAGGTGGTTATAAAGCAGCATATGATGGTGACACGAACCCACGTTCACGTTCGTTCACATTCGGTATTAATGTTTCATTCTAATAAAAAGGCTTAAAGTCATGAAAAAAATTAAAAATAGAATATTATCGGCTGTAGCACTGGTTGCTGCGGGATTTGGCTTCAGCTCCTGCGACATCGACTTGCTCCCACTGAACGAGGTGGTCTATGAGAATTTCTGGACCAACAAGGATGATGTGGAGAGTGTGGTGAATGCTTGCTACGGAGCCTTTGGGTCACAAGATGTTTTGGCTCGAATGATTACTTGGGGCGAATGCCGTTCTGACAATGTTCAGGCAGGTCAGGATCAGTCGAACGATATGAGGTTCTTGTTGAAAGGAAGTATCAAGACCACGAATCAATTCTGCGATTGGAGTACTTTGTATAAGGCTATCAATTATTGTAATGTCGCCATGTATGAGGCGCCTCAGGTGATGAAGAAAGACCCGAACTACACGGAATCTGACTATCATATCAACAAGGCTGAATGCTCCTTCATCCGTGACTATTGCTACCTGACGCTCATCAAGACCTTCAGGGATGTTCCTTTCACATTCGAACCTTCTTTGGATGACACACAGACTTATCGTTTGCCTCAGACCAAGTTCGAAGTGGTGTTGGATTCACTGATTGCAGACATTGAGTCTTGCAAAGACTATGCTCCTTTGCGTAATAATAACCAGACCTTGAGAGCTGGAATTGACAACACGGAGAACACGGGTAAGGTGACGCGTGTTGCCATGTATTCTTTGCTGGCAGAACTCTATTTGTGGCGTGCTTCTGATTATAAGCTCAGCAAGGCAGAGCAGAACGAGTACTACAAAAAGTGCATTGACTGTTGTGACTGGGTGCTCGCTTATAAGATGCAGCGCTATGATGAGGGTGATGCGAAAGAAGACATCGATCAGGAAGTGTATAAGGAGTATGGGTATCCATTGTTGGCAGAGGAAGTTTCAGTGGGTCAGAATACCAACGGTCCTGCTGCTACCAATGCCATCTTTGGAGACGGTGCTTCTTTCGAGACACTTTTTGAAATCACTTTCCACAATGCTGTTCAGAACAGAGAATTTGAGATTACTGGTAACAATAACCGTCACGCTGTGGAGCAAATGTATGGAACTGACTCCCGTACACAGCAGGTGAAGGCTGCTGAGACCTTGTTCGAAAGCAAGCCTCAATCATCGGACAGCTATTCTGACACCAGATTGTTCTCGGTACCATCTGACTATCGTAGTATTGCATCCTTCTACTATAATGAAGAAAGCGGAGTTGCCAACATCTACAAGTATGTGGTGGGAACAAACAGAGCAGGTGCTTCTGCAGAATATGGTAGCGTAGGTTCAACCTATGTGGCTCCTCGTAGCTCTTTGTCCTATAATAGTAGTTATTATCCTAACTGGATTCTCTATCGTCTGACAGAAATCATGTTGTTCCGTGCAGAGGCAGAAATCGAGTTGGCACGCAATATGGAAGGGGATGCTTCTGAGACAGAGAACAATGCCGAGGAGAATACGGAAGAGAATGAGGATAATGCCGAAGGTGGTGAAGAAGGTAACGGCTCAAAGATGCGTAAGGTATCAGTATTGGTTCGTGGCAATTCGCTTATGACCCCAGAAGAACTGAAAGAAGATGCCTTCAAACTGATTTCTGCTGTTTATCGTCGTTCTAATCCTGTTGTGCAGACGAAGCCACAATATGCTCCTGTTATGCCAGCCACTTACAGCGACTTCCACAAACTCCTGATGAACGAGCGCAGACGTGAGTTCCTCTTCGAGGGCAAGCGCTTCTTCGATTTGGTTCGTTCAGCTCGTCGTGAGGGTAACACGCAGGAGATGCGTCAGGCATTGGCTACTAAGTACAGTGAGGCTGGTCCAGCTGTGGCTATCAAACTGATTCAGATGGGCTTCATGTACATGCCTGTTGCAAGGAAAGAAATGAAGATTAACCCAGCTCTCGTTCAGAACGAAAGTTATCTGGATGAAGAGGAAAATAAAAAACAGTAATAAGGGCTTATGAAATTATCAGGAATTAAATTTTGGGCAATAGCCCTTTTCGTAGTATCTGCCATTCAGGTTGCGGTGGTGAGCTGTTCTGATGATCCTGGGGTGGAGAACTACTATACTCAGTCTAAAGAATATGCAGCAGACTACTTGAAGAGTCGTGAACAGTACTCTGAGTACTTGAAGATTCTTGAGCGTGCAAGGGGTGAGTATGACCTTCGTCTCGTCGATATGTTGGGAACGTATGGTTCGTACACGGTGTTTGCACCAACTAATGCCGCTGTGGAAAAGTATCTGGCTGAGCGTGGATTGAGTTCTGTGGATGAGCTTTCTGTAGCAGATTGTGACACCATCGCTTTGAACTCTATCATCGAGGCTGCGTATTTCACGACAGACTTCAATGATGGTCAGTATCCGAAGTCTAACATGTTGGAGCACATCGTTAGTGTGAAGTCCTATCAGGAATGGGATGAACAGAAGCAGGATTCTGTCTTGGCTATGTACATCAACCAGACTGCACCAGTGACTCATGCTGATGACTCTGTGTCGAACGGTGTGGTACATACCGTGAGCGCTATTGTGGGCTCTAGCAACGACCTGATTGGTACTGTGATATTGGGTGACTCCACATGTTTGCTCTATGGTCAGGCATTTGAAGTGACAGGTATCATGGATACACTTCAGGATCATTATGTAGATGACACCTACGGATGGGCAAATGACAAGGATCGTATTGACTCTTGTACATGGACCAACACCAAGTTGTGTATTCCAACCGCAAAGTCCTTGGACGGTTCTGGTGGTGAGTACGATAACGTGGCATATCCCGTTAAGCGTTACTTCAACTACACTGTATTCCTGTGCCCCGACTCTATTCTGAATGAGAGATATGGTGTCACCACGCTTTTGGGCAAGACAGACCCCAACTCTTTGGAGTATTTGGCTCACCAGCTTTATGACCCTATGTATCCAGAAGATGCCGATGATGATGATTTGACGAGCCGCAGGAATGCGCTCAACCGATTCATCTCCTACCATGTGATTGACCGCTATGGCGATTACTACAGTTTGACTTCTATGGACAACAATGACTTGCAGTACAACTTCAACCGTATGAAGTACGACATCTGTGACTGGTATGGTACCTTGATGCCTCAGTCTTTGATGAAGTTCTCTTTCCCATCGGGACCTCAAGTTGGTTTGTATATCAACCGTCGTAGTGTTCGTCATCATGCGGACGAGCGTGGAGGTTGGTACCGTGGTGCCAAGATATCCACTCCTAAGGAGTACAATAGAATCACGACAGCCTTGAACGGTATGTATCATTACATTGATGATATTGTGGCATACGACCGTAATATGCAGGAAATCGTCATGAATGACTGTATCCGTCTTGACTGTACGACCCTCTCTCCTGACTTCATGACGAAGTTGACGGACGGTGAGGTGGCACGTGGTCACACTTGGGGCGGGAACAAGAAGTACGATGCAGCCAAGAACACCAACAACCCATCGGACAACAACAACCGAAGTGTCGGCTTCAAGCCTGGTTATGCTCGTAATTTCTCGATGACTGCAAATACGCACATGCATGTACGTGGCCGTTCACTCTGGTTCTGGTCATACGAAGGTGATGAGGTGATTTTCAAGGGTCGTTATGACTTCACGCTGAAATTGCCTGCTGTGCCTGCTGGTACATACGAAGTTCGTATGATGACCTGTGTGGGCTTCGATACGCGTGGTATCGTGCAGTATTATATTGACGGTGAACCTCAAGGCATTCCATTCGACATGCGTCCAGGAGGACGTACCCTGTTCGGTTGGAAGAACGATTCTGACTTGGGTGACGATGATGCCATCACGGCATTTGACAAGGCCATCCATAACATTGGTTGGATGAAGGGACCTAAGTGTTATCACTGCGGATGGCGTAGTAGCTTTGATGCGGGTTCTGCCACGATGCGTGGTCAGGATAACACCATTCGTAAGGTCATTGGTACCTTCACGACAGATGGTAAGTCTGACCACTATCTGAGAGTACAGCAGAAGATGGAATCTGAGAACAACGAATTGAACTTCGATTTTATCGAGCTTTGTCCAAGTTCTGTGTATAACAATGAATATTTCGCAGAACCTACTTGGTAAATAACATTCAGTCCCCCTTGTCCATCTTGGACAGGGTGGGCTGACAATGACAACATTAAAAGAATATGAATAATATCAAAAATACATTCCGTGCCGGATTCGCAATAGCAGCAGGACTCGTTGTGATGTACTCATGTACTGACACATGGGACGACCATTACAATGCAGGACAGTCAATGCTGAAATTTAATGGCACAACGATGCAGGCTCTGGAAGAGACTGCACCTGACTTCGCCAAGGTAGTCAAGGCGTATGGGTTCTCTCGTGAACTTTCTTCAGATAACACCTACACGGTGTGGGCACCTGCTGATGGTTCCTTCGACCTGTCTGACTACGTAGGCGCTAATGGCGAGAGAGTGGCAGATTCTGCAGAAGTGGTAAATGACTTCATCAAGAACCACGTAGCACTTTATTCATTGTCGCTCAGCCCCAAAGACCAATCTTTCAGCTTGTTGAACAGGAAAAGAGGAAGCATGACGTCTGACGGCATGTTTGGTCATTCCAAGATTGACGAGCAGAAAAACAATATTTCTTGTCAAAATGGTATTCTTCACCTGATTGACCAACCATCTCCATATGCTAACAATCTTTTTGAAATGATTGCCAAGCAGTATAAGGCTGCTACGGAAGCAGGTAAGGACACCTTGTCTCTTTATGCTTATCTGTATGATGAGAAAGTGAATAAGGATACCTTGATTGAAGGAAAATCTGTTAGCCGCGGTGTGGATGCAGATGGTAACAAGATTTGGGTGAGCAAGTATCTGGAACAGAATAATACGGTGCTCAAGAACCACGATGCAAGACTCTATGAAGAGGACTCTCTTTTTATTGCGATTCTTCCTTCTGCTAAGGCTTGGGGCGAGCGCTATAAGAAGGCTGAGTCATTGCTGAAGTTCAATCCTTCCGAGGACAATCGTGCTCCTGGCACTTGCGACTCATTGACACGTCATTATGCCAACACGTTTGCCATGACCGACTTGTACTATAACCAGAATGCCAATGAACATTGGGAAGACTCTTTGAAGTCAACCGACTATTACAATGCTTGGCATGGTGTGAACGATTGGACACAGCACGTGTACTACAGCAAGGAGCCAAAGGATATGCCAGAGGATAAGGAAATCAATGACATCTTGGCAAAGTGTGGAGACCCTGTTGAGTGCTCTAACGGTCTTGCTTATCTCGTTGACGAATATCCTTTCACTGCAGTAGAGCAGTTCTTCAAGAAGATTAAGGTGACCGCATCTGATGCTTCTGTGAACAAGTTGGGTTCTGGTGACAACTGGACTTACACCAAGGGTGTGAACAAGACTTTCAGTATGCGTACAGGAACCTTCACCTCAACGGTGAACATCCCTGTTTATGATGATGAAGGTGAGATTATCTCCTATGAGAGAGAATCTTTGCGCCAGCCTTTTAGTTATGTGGACTTCACTCCAACCAGTGGTAACATCACGGTAGGTTTCAATGTTCCTAACACCCTTTCTGGTACATACGACATCTATATTGTCACTTGTCCCATCTGGTTTAAGGATGATTATGCAAATATTCCAGAAGAAGAATGGGACGCTCGTCCATACCGTTTCACTGCCACAATCATTGAACGTGACGATGAGGGCAAGAATATCGGTCAGTTCCCATCTAAGGGTAAGACACTGGAGAATCCAGAACCTATTGACGAGAAGCAGAAAACAATCTTCTTGTCACAAGGTGGTGTAACTTATAATGACAAGGGTCAAATCATCATCAATGATACGACTTATCTGGGACAGTATCAGTTCAAGAATGCCTATTATGGCAGAGCTGACTACGGTGTGATCATTCAGATTGCGTCTTCTATCCTTTCGAGTCAGAGAAAAGACTTCTCTAATGAGATGCTCATCAGCTCGATCATTCTGAAGCCACATGATGAAGATGCACCAGTGGCGGAAGAAACAAAAACGAGAAAAAGTATTCAGTTGACAACTTCTAATATACGTAAATAGTTATGCAGCACTTCAATAAATACGGAATCGCAGCATTCATGTTCTTCCTTGGAATCGCACTTCCAACCGTTGCACAAGAGGAGGTAACAGAGGAGGTAACAGAGGTTGCTGCACCTATCAAAAAGGTTAAGCCAGCGAAGACATACCCTACCATTGACGTGAAGGGTAAGGTGGTGGATGCTGTTACAGGCGAGCCACTTGCCGGTGTTCGACTTCAGGCTTTCAACAACAAGTATTATACAGCCATGACGGATGAGAATGGTGAATACACCATCCAGATTCCTAAGTTTATCACAGCACTCACAGCTCGTCTGGAGGGTTACAACCTGAACAATGTGTCTATCAATGGCCGTACGACTGATGTGAATGTACGTTTGCAGTCGGACATCTTGAAGGATGATTACACGACCAATGCTTCGGCACGCAAGAGTGTAACGGAAGAGAACTTTGTGAATACGCCAGCACTGACCATCGATGCTGAGATCCAGAATCGTTTGGGAGCTGATGTCAGAAGTATTCAGCGTTCGGCTAATCCTGGACAGGGTATGGCGATGTTCATCAATGGTTTGAACTCGTTGAACTCTAATGCGATGCCACTCATCATATTGGATGGTGTGGTTTATGACATGTTGTATGATGCCACGATGTTGCACAATGGTTACTTCAACAACTTGTTGCAGGCAATCAACGTGGACGACATTGAGTCAGTGAACGTGTTGAAGAATGGAACTGCTATCTATGGTGCCAAGGCTGCCAATGGTGTGATCGAAATCAAGACGAAGCGTTGTCACTCTATGGCAACCCGTATCGATGTGAACATCAACACAGGTGTGGAGTGTACTCCTAAGACGTATGACTTGATGAATGCAGGACAGTATCGTTCTTTCGCATCGAACCTCTTGCAGACGACCAATACCACACTGACGGAGTTCAAGTTCTTGCACTCTGAACCAGACTACTATTATTATAATGTGTACCATAATAATACTGACTGGAACAAGGAAGTTCACAAAACGGCATGGACACAGAACTACGGTATCTCTATCCAAGGTGGTGACGACATCGCACAGTATAACCTCTCTGTAGGTTATGGCGATTCGAAGTCAACTTTGAAGAGAAATGATATGCAGCGTTTCAATGTACGTTTCAACACTGACATCGTGCTGAACAAGTGGTTCTACACCAAGTTCGATGCCAGCTATACGAACGTGACACGTAACTTGCGCAGTGATGGTTGGGAGAGCAACCAGTTCTTGCAGGCATTGGCATCTCCTGGTGCATTGGCTAACATCAAGGCTCCTTTCTTGAGCCCATACGACTTCGCTACAGACCGAAATGTGACGGATTACATTGCCGATGCAGATGACTATCTGAACGAGGTTTGGGGTAACATCAATACAACGAGAGCTCAGCTTGCCAACCCTGTTGCTATTCTTGCAAACGGTGAGGCAAAGAACAAGAACCACTCCGATTGTACGATGATCAATGTCTCAATCGCTCCAACATGGGAGCCTACGAATGATTTCTCTTTGACAGAGAAATTCAGCTACACCATCCAGAGCTTGGATGAGGCTTACTTCACCCCAATCATTGGTATGCCTACTTATACATTGCCTGGTAACATGGACGCAACAGAGAACTCCAAGTATTCCATGTTCTCGAAGCACAATGCCGTGTTCTCTGATACGCGTGCTGATTGGAAGATCCTTCCTAATGGTGCTCATCGTGTAGAGGTGTTCGGTGGTGTCCGCTTCATGAATGACACATACAGAGCTTCTTATCTGTTGGCAGATGGAACGGGTAGTGATAAGACTCCTAACACGGGTAGCAGAAACCGTAAGATTACGGGTTCTGACACAAATTGGAGAACGCTGGCTTACTATGCAAATGCTGATTACAACTACATGGAGAAGTATTATGTATCTGGTCAGTTGTCTATGGAAACATCTTCTCGTTTCGGTAAGAATGCAGGTATGAAGATGTTTGGTGTAGGTTGGGGTGTATTCCCATCTGTCCAGGGTGCTTGGGTCATTTCCAATGAAGATTGGTTCCCAACGGGACACGGAGTGGATATGTTGAAGATCAATGGAGGTTTCGAGTCTGTGGGTAACGACGCGATGGATAACTCTGCTACACTGACCTATATGTCATCTGAAATGGTAGGTGGTAGAAGAATCTCTTCTCTTGGTTTGGCAAACATCGGTAGTTCTTCTCTCCAGTGGGAGACTACGAACCGCTTCAATGTGGGTCTGGAAGGTAACTTCTTCAACAACCGCTTGAACTTGAGAGCTAACTACTTCTGGTCTAAGACCAACAACTTGATTACTCTGGGTACTTTGGCTTATGTGGCAGGTCTTCCAGATTACTTCACCAACGATGGTGCGTTGAAGAATAATGGATTTGATGCTGCTTTCAATGCCAAGGTGCTTGATGGAAGAGATTTCAAGATTGAGTTGGGCGCAAGCATTGGTCATTATAAGAACAAGTTGACTCGTCTGCCAAAGGGTGTGAACTCTTTCGAGACAAATCTCTATGGTGGTACTGTCCTCTCAGAGGTAGGCAAGAGCGCTGGTGTCTTCTACGGTTATAAGACAGATGGTGTCTATAAGGATACGCAAGCTGCGAATGATGATGGCAAGTTCATTCGTGACGATGCAGGTAATCCTGTTTATTTCGGTGCGGGTGACATAAAGTTCGTGGATAAGGATGGCAATGGTGAAATCAATGAGAACGATCGCTTCGTGATTGGTGACCCCAATCCAGACATCTATGGTAACATCAGCCTGAAACTTCATTATACGAAGAACTGGACATTGGCTGCTAACTTCAACTATTCTGTGGGCAATGACATTTATAACTATGAACGTGCCGTATTGGAAGGCGGTTCTAACTTCGTCAACCAAACTACGGCTGTCGTTCGCAGATGGACCACAGAAGGTCAGGTGACAGATATTCCAAAGGCTACTTATTCTGACCCAATGGGTAACAGCCGTTTCTCAGACCGTTGGATTGAGAATGGCTCATATCTGAAGTTGAAGAATGTGACACTGTCATACAAGGTGCCAATCCAGAATGAGTACATTCAAGGTATGACCGTTTGGTTTGCAGCGAACAACCTCTTCACGCTGACAAAGTATCTGGGTCCAGATCCAGAACTCTCTTGTGGCAACAGTGTTTTGTATCAGGGCATAGATGCTGGCTATCTGTCATCAGGTCGCAGCTTCCATCTTGGTGTTAAGATTAACCTCTAATTTGTATCAATCATGAAAATGAAATCTATTATAAAATGTGGCTTGATTTTGCTTGGACTCGGAACAGCCACAGTGTCATGCGAGGACATGTTTACAGCAGATAACACGCTGGTGACTACAAATCTCGCTCCACAAGACACACTTTATCAGATGATGGGCATTGTTAAGCGTATGCAGAAATTGGCAGACCGTACAGTGCTGTTGGGTGAGGTGAGAGCCGACCTTGTTGACGTGGATCCAATCCATGCATCGGCAGACATCCAAGAGCTTGCTGCGAACAATGTGTCTGCAACGAACATCTATAACCAGCCTGCCGATTATTATGCTGTCATCAACAGTTGTAACATTTATCTCGCATACGTTGACTCGTTGCGCAATTCACAAGGTACTCGTAAGTACTACGAGAAGGAAATCCTTGCCGCGAAGTGCTTCCGTGCATGGTGCTATCTTGAGTTGATCAAGAATTATGGCGAGGTACCTTACGTTCGTGAGCCTGTGCTGACTTCAGACGAGGCGGAAGATATTGTAGCATCGGGCAAGAAGGAAGGTCTGGTGACGATTGTGACCGATATGATCAATGACTTGAGCAACTTCCGCATGGATGAGAACGACGATCTGCTTCAAGGTTACGGTAATGCATCGTTCGGTAGCGTTCGTGTTCGTAACGTGTTCATTCCTGTTCGTGCCATGTTGGCAGAGTTGTATTTGTGGCGTGCTTCCTACACGGGTAGTGAAACGGATTACAAGAATGCCATCTGTATGTACCACGACTACTTCACTTTCCCTGGTGAGGAAATTAACACTGGAGGAGGTTCTGCAGAATGGGGTTCTCGTGACGCTCAGAGACCAGCTTCCAACAGTTATGCAAGCTACTATTTCTTGGATGAAACGGAATGTGCAGGTGTACTTCCATTGGAGACTTCAGAATATTATGGAACAGTTTCAAAGTTGAGAAATGTGTTCTGTTCCCTCGACTCCAACAACTATTACCCTGCAGTGATGGCTTCACAGCGCGCCAAAGACATCTCCAACACTCAGGACTATTGCCAGTTGATTCTTTATGCGAATGCTCGTCCTGAGATATATTATCGTGAGCATGATCCTAACCTCTATTCTGAGTACACGACCATGGAGGGTGACCTTCGCTTGTATGCTGTTTCGGATGGTCCAGACAACGTGAAGGACAACTCATCCAACAGCCGCGAGAATAGCAGTTACAATAACATGTATTTCCTGAATAGAAAGTATGGTACGACGACGGATGGCTCAAACCATTTGCCATTCATTCCTTTCTTCCGTAACAACATTCTCTATCTGCACTTTGCAGAGGCATTGAACCGTGCTGGTTTCCCTGAGACAGCGTTCGCTATCTTGAAGTATGGTCTTTCTTACTACACGATTGGCGATCCAGAGAAGAGGGTCATTTCACAGGATGAGTTTGATCGTCTTTGCGAGATTACTTCAAAGGGCTTCACCGTTCAAGAGGCTAAGTACACGGATGATGAACTTAAAAAGAAGACAACAGGTACCGCTGTTATCTGGAACTCAAGTGTATTCGGAACTTATAACATCGTTCCTCTGGATCAGATGGGCCCAACCCAGACGATTGAAGGTGGTGACTATATTCAGAGAGGTATTCACTCTTTGGGTAGCGGTGACACAGAATACAATGAGAAGTACTACCTGGATGACGAAGACACTAAGAAGGGTCTGAAGACTTATGTGGAGGATATCGAACTTGAAGAAGTTCCACGTCTGAGCAAGAACTCTACTCATGAGGATTCTGTTGAGTATGACCGAGTCATTGAGTATAATGCATGGGCTGACTCTGTGAACATTGCACGTAAGGATAGCGTTGATACTTACAATGCTGAGTATCTGGCATCTTCTGATGTTCGCGCTAAGCGTCAGGCTCACGTCGCTCAGCTCATTCTCGACGAGGAGGCATTGGAAGGTGTCTTCGAGGGCCTGCGTTTCTATGACATCATGCGTTATCAGATGCAGGAGAAGGGTGGTGCCTCTTTGGGTACAACCATTACAATGCCTGCTTACATTGAAGAGAAGTATGGTACGACCACTAAGATGGCGGGCAAGCCATGGTTCCTCACGCTACCGGACAAGTGATGTGATTTGAATCACTTACATGATAAAGGGGTTATGCCGAGCATTGGTATAGCCCCTTTTCTTTTTCTGTGCTATTTTATGGCATTCCTTTTGTGAGGTCAGATATTTTGTGTACCTTTGCAAGCAGAAACATCATGTTGCAGTCTTCATTATGGCAAATGTCGAGAACAAGTATCCTACACTCCGCGAGACCAAATTTGTGGATTTGATGCAGAAGCGCGTGTTCAACGTGCTGATTATCGCAAATCCCTACGATGCGTTTATGCTGGAAGATGACGGACGTGTGGATGAAAAGATTTTTGATGAGTATGCGAAGTTGGGTCTGCGTTATCCCCCTCGGTTCTTCCGTGCTGCCTCACAGGAGGATGCGGCAGGATTGATTGGCAGGACGAAGTTTGACCTCGTCATCTGTATGCCAGGAACTGCCAACAACGATGTGTTCGACATCGCGAGAGGTATCAAGACTGAGTTCCCCACTTTGCCCATTGTGGTGCTTACTCCTTTCTCGCATGGTATCACTCGCCGCATGGAGAATGAAGATTTAAGTGTGTTCGAGTATGTGTTTTGTTGGTTGGGTAACACCGAGCTGTTGCTGTCCATCATCAAATTGATTGAGGACAAGATGAATTTGGAGAACGACTTGGCGGCAGGTGTGCAGATGATTCTCGTGGTCGAGGATAGCATCCGATTCTATTCCTCCCTGTTGCCTAATCTCTATCAGTTCGTCTTGCAGCAGAGTCTGGAGTTTGCCACTGAAGCATTGAACTCGCAATTGGAGATGTTGCGTATGCGTGGACGTTCCAAGATTGTGTTGGCACGTTCCTACGAAGAGGCGTGGGCACTCTATTCGAAATACAGTGATAATGTCTTGGGTGTCATCAGTGATTGTCGTTTCCCGATGCAGGCAGACAGCAAGGAAAAAGATGAACTGGCGGGTTTCAAACTGCTTCGTGCCATTCGTGAGGTGGATGAGTATGTGCCTTTGGTGCTCAATTCCAGTGAAAGCGACAAGAAGCCTTATGCCGACCAGTGTAAGGCGGCATTTATAGACAAGAATTCCAAGAAAATCAATCAGGATTTGAAGGACCTGATGACGAAGCACTTTGGTTTTGGTGACTTCATCTTCCGTAATCCTGACACGATGGAGGAGATTGGTCGTGTCCATAACTTGAAGGAGTTGCAAGACAACATCTTCACGTTGCCTGCAGATTCGCTCAGTTATCACTTGCGCCACAATAATGTATCGCGTTGGTTGGCTTCCCGTGCCATCTTCCCTGTGGCGGAGTTCTTGAAGAAGATTACGTGGAAGGTGGAAACGGATGTGGATGCACACCGCCAGTACATTTTCGATGCTATCGTCAGTTATCGAAAGATGAAGAACCAAGGTGTGGTTGCCATCTTCCATCGCGACCGTTTCGATAGTTATAGTCAGTTCGCGCGTATTGGTGAAGGCTCGTTGGGTGGAAAGGGTAGAGGCTTGGCGTTCCTCGACAATATCATCAAACGTCGCACAGACCTCAACGAGTTTGAGAATGCCACCGTGCAGATACCAAAGACGGTCGTGCTTTGTACTGATATATTTGACCGGTTCATGGAATCGAATGGACTCTATGAAGTAGCACTTTCTGATATTTCTGATGAAGAAATCCTCCAGCATTTCCTGCATGGAAGATTGCCCGAGGAGTTGGCGGATGACCTCATGTCTTTTATGGATGTGGTGAATGGTCCTGTTGCCATCCGTTCTTCTTCGTTGTTGGAAGATAGTCACTATCAGCCTTTTGCGGGCATCTATTCCACCTATATGATTCCACGTGCCAGCGACAAGTACGTGCGTCTCGAGATGCTGTCCAATGCCATCAAGAGCGTCTATGCCAGTGTGTTCTATCGGGCATCGAAAGACTATATGGTGGCTACGTCCAATGTGATTGACCAAGAGAAAATGGCAGTTATTTTGCAGGAGGTGGTCGGCCAGAGATACGAGAGTGGCTTCTATCCCACCATCTCGGGCGTGGGACGTAGTATCAATTACTATCCTATTGGTGATGAGACTGCTGACGAAGGTGTTGTGGAATTGGCGTTGGGCTTGGGTAAATATATTGTGGATGGAGGTCTCTGCCTGCGTGTCTGTCCTCATCATCCTGATAAGGTGCTGCAGACAAGTGAAATGGAGATTGCCTTGAGAGAAACGCAGACGAAGTTCTATGCATTGGATGTGGAGGCGAGTGAAAAGGAAGAAACGGGCAGACCATTGGCTTTCCAAGTGGATGATGCTTTCAATCTGAAGAAAGTGACGGTACGTGATGCTGACCACGATGGCTCTCTTAAGTGGATTGTCTCCACCTTCGACCCTTATGACCAATGTATCTATGATGGCTATTACGAGGGGAAGAATCGTAAGATTATTTCTTTCTCAGGTGTGTTGCAGAATGGCGTCTTCCCGCTGCCAGAACTCTTACAGAAAGTGCTGTACTATGGGCAGAAGGAGATGGCGCGTCCTGTTGAGATAGAGTTTGCTGTTAATCTTCACGATGATAAGACCGGTGAGTTTTACCTTTTGCAGATTCGTCCGATGGTGGATAACCAGATGCAACTGGATGAAGACATCACCTTGATTTCGGATGACGCTTGTCTGCTTCGTAGCCATAATGCGATTGGGCATGGTATTGTTAACGATGTTTTGGACGTGGTATATGTCAAGACCGAGGATTATAACGCCGCCAACAACCCCGCTATCGCTGAGGAAATTGAGCACATCAACCGTGGTTTCCTGCAACGAGGCGAAAACTATGTGCTGGTGGGACCAGGACGATGGGGCTCCAGTGATTCTTGGTTGGGCATTCCAGTTAAGTGGCCTAACATTTCCGCAGCCAAAGTCATTGTCGAGGCTGGGCTCCGCAACTTCCGTGTGGATCCCAGTCAAGGTACGCATTTCTTCCAGAATCTGACCAGTATGGGCGTGGGTTATTTTACCATCAACGACTTTATGGACGATGGCATCTATCATCAGTCCGTTCTTAATGCCCTTCCTGCCGTCGAAGAGACGGAACATGTGCGCCATGTCCGTTTCTCTTCGCCTATAGTGATTAAGATTGATGGGATGAAGAAAGAAGGGGTGGTGTTGTTACCGTAGAACTACGAACAGCGTCCCAATCTGATGACGTCCGTGGTGAAATCAACGACAGCGAGTCGATGAGTGACAAAAATAATAGTGCTGTCTGCAAAATGCTGCTTGAGGTTTTCAAGCAGTTTTTTTTCTGTTTCCACATCCAGAGCAGAGGTGGCTTCGTCCAGGAGTAAAACCTTGCAGGGATGCAAAATAGCACGGGCAATAGCAATACGTTGTGCTTGTCCATCGGAAAGTCCGCCACCTTGTTCGGCACATTTGGTGTCAAGTCCATCGGGCAGTGTGAACACAAAGTCAGCCATGGCGAGGTGAAGTGCATGACGCATCTCGTCAGACGTGGCATCAGGGTTACCCATCAGCAAGTTTTCACGGATCGTACCCGAGAACAGCGTATTGCCCTGTGGAATATAAGAGAAATTAGGTCGTAGGGCAGGGGAGAGGGCATGGTTGAGAGTTGAAAGTTGAGAGTTAAGAGTTGAAGAGTAGACTTCCACCGTTCCTTCTGTCGGATTGATGAGTGCCAGCATCATACGGATCAGTGTCGTCTTTCCTGCTCCCGTTTCACCAAGGATAGCGGTGAAAGTGCCAGGACGGAAGTCGTGGGAGAAATGTTGGATGATGGTGCGCCCCTCCTGGGTGTAGTGATAGGAAACATCGTTGAATCGGATGCCCACGTTTCCTTCCATCATCATGGGTTCTTCCTCCTCTTCCAAAGGCAGTTCTTCCAGTTCCATCAGACGTTCACAGGAGGTCATGCTGTTGACGAAGATGGGCAATAAACGGGCGGCATCAAGCATGGGGCGTTGGATGCGGTTGATGAGTTGGGTGAATGCCATGAGCACACCCATTGTGATGAGTCCTGCCTGCAATTGGAAGAGTCCCCACACCAATGCGATGAGGAAAGCGCCTGCAAAACCGATGTTGACCAAGGTCTTTGAGAGAATGGAAAAGCGTGCTCTTGCCTTAATCTGCTTGCGCAAAAGGGCTTGTCGCTGTTCGAGCCTATCCACCATCGAAGTTTCGCGTCCCAGCACTTTGATGACCATCTTGTGTTGGATGCTTTCCTGAATGATGGACTGGATGGCAGAATTGCTGTCTTTGATGGTGCGCACGATGCGTCGCATCCGTTTGAAATAGAGACGTGAGAGAAGGACGAAGATGGGTGAAGCAATGACTACGATGAGGGCGAGAGTGCTGTCCATCACGTACAGATAGGCGAACGAGGCAACAAACTGCGTGATGACGATGACCGTAGTGGGCAGGATGTCTGTCATGAGGTTGACGATGTCGTTCACATCTCCAAAAAGACGGTTGAGTACATCACCGCTATGGTATTTCTCAATACCGTGCCATTTCCCCTTGATGAGTTGACGGAAGAAGAATTGCTGCATCAAGTTTTGCGTCTTCACTCCTAACACAGCGCTGACCCAAGTGGATGCAATGTGCATGCACATCTCCAGCAGGAACACTACCGCCAATACCACTGCCGCCCAGATGATGCTACCCTCCTTGACGTGGGTGGCAATGTCGGTGAGCGAACGGATAGTGTCTACTCCTAACAATCCCAATCCCACCATGGCAAGTCCAATGAACACATTGAGCAAAGCTTGCAGTCGGCAACTTTTGTGATGCCGCCACAACCACACCATAATTTCCTTGGTGGAGTATTTTATCTTGTTAAACTTCAATGCCAACTATCAATTATCAATTGTCAATTATCAATTGCCCATCACCCTCTGCTATCCGCTCCCCACATCATCTTTTTCCTTAAAGTGGAGAAGAAACTTTGTCCTTGTCGTGTCACCACCTTTACACTGTATGGCGCCTTGCGGATGCGCAGATGAATATTGTCTGGATAGCTTTGGCTGCGTCCGTCGAGCGAGATGAGGAAACTGTGGCTTCGACTTTCCACACGAAGGGAAAGTTCGCTATTGTCACACAACACTAATGGACGCATATTTAAACTATGAGGAGCCACAGGTGTAAGGCAGACAGTCTCGCTTTGTGGTACGATAATAGGACCACCTACGCTCAACGAATAGGCTGTACTACCCGTAGGAGTGCTGATGATGAGTCCGTCTGCCTGATACGTGGTCAGGTATTCATCGTTGATGTCTGTGTGGATAGAAATCATGGATGAGATGTCATGCTTTAGGATGGCAATCTCGTTCAGCGCAAAAGGATAGTCTTTCAAGTTCATCTCGTCGCAGGAGATGTTCAGCACGCTGTGTGCCTCCACACCGAAATTCCCAGCGTAGATGTCAGCCATCGTCTCCTCAATATGGTCAGGGGAGAAACTTGCCAAAAAGCCCAATCTGCCAGTGTTAATACCGATAATGGGGATTTCTTTATCTCCCACGCGGCTTGCAACATCCAAGAAGGTGCCGTCACCACCCATGCACACCACGTAGTCAGCTGTGAAGTTATTGTCTTTGATGATCTCACATTCAGGCACATGAATCTTCATGTTGTCGCGCAGAAAGAGATAGAACTGTTCAGGCATGGCAATTTCTGCCTTTCTTTCGGTGGCAATAGCGAAGAATTTTTGCACGGCAGCACTCTTCCGCTCCTGATGTATGTTGCCAAAGAGGGCAAACTTGAGCTTTTTAGTCATATTTAAGAGTTTTTATTTGTCTTGTGTGTGAAAAAGTTGTACTTTTGCAGTGCAAAGGTACATTTTTAATTTGATAAATAGTGCCTTAGGTGAAGAAAAGTGACTTCTAATAGATAATTGATACTAAATTTACTGAAACATTATGGAAGAACTGAGCATTCTTGAGCTCGCATCGAAAGGCGGATGGATTATGATTGTCCTCGCAGTCCTTTCTGTCATTGCTGTGTACATTTTCGTTGAGCGTTTCTTGGCTATCCGCAGTGCGGGCAAGGACGACAAACTTTTCATGGATCGCATCCGTGATTACATGAAAAACAACGATGTGAAGTCGGCCATCAACTATTGCCGTAACACCAACACCGCTGCTGCCCGCATGATTGAGCGTGGCATCAGCCGTATCGGCAAGCCTGCCGCAGAGATTCAGACAGCCATCGAGAACACGGGCAACCTTGAGATTGCCACGATGGAGAAGCGTCTGCCTGTGCTCGCCACGATTGCGGGTGGTGCGCCCATGATTGGCTTCCTCGGCACCGTCATCGGTATGGTCGAAGCCTTCTGGCAGATGAGCAATGCTGGTGGCAACATCGACATCAGCCTCCTTTCGGGTGGCATCTATCAGGCAATGATTACCACTGTGGGCGGTCTGGCTGTCGGCATTGTGGCTCTCTTCGGCTACAACTATCTGGTGGCCAAGATTGACGGCGTGGTGAACGAGATAGAGGCGAAGTCACTCACATTCATGGACATCGTAAGCCAAGAGGGATAGCCTATGTTTAAGCGACGTACCAAGGTCAGCCCGACGTTCAACATGGCGTCCATGACCGACATCATCTTCCTGCTGCTCATCTTCTTCATGATCACGAGCACGATGGTGTCGCCCAATGCCATCAAGGTCTTGTTGCCCCAGGGCAAGAAGCAGACCACGGTGAAGGCGACGGCTCGCGTGGTCATCGATAAAGACCTCAATCTCTATGCAGGAACGGGCAATGAAAAGGAAGAGCCTGTCACGCTGGAGGAATTGCCACAGGTGCTGAATGCACAGGTGAACGACTCCACCGAACTCTTCGTTTCCCTCTATGCCGACGAGGCGGTCCCTTATCGGAATATTGTTGAAATCCTCAGTATAGCCAACGAGAATCACTTCAAGATGGTTCTTGCCACACGACCACCATCCCGCAATGAATGACAACACCCCCAAGAAAGATAAGGTAAAGGCTGGCGTCATCTCCATTCTGGTGCATGTAGCCCTCGTTCTTCTCCTTGCCATCCTCACGCTCTCCGTGGCGCATCCCGACAAGGACAAGGAGGACGGTGTGCCTGTGCTGTTGGGTATGGTCGAAGATGCTGGTGGCGAAGACCTCGGTGGCTTGCCCGCTGATGCCTCTGCTGAAAATACAGAGTCCTCCGAGAACTCCGAGTCTGCCGAGAATTCTGATGACCCGGAACCCGTTCCAGTGGCTCCTCCTCCTGCTCCCAAGCCAGAGCCCAAGCCCGCTCCTGCTCCCAAACCACAGCCTGCCAAGCCGCTCATCACACAAGATCAGGAGAAATCCATAGCAGCGGAACAGGCAAAGAAGGCTGAGGAAGCCAAGAAGAAGGCTGCAGAAGAAGCAAGGCTGAAGGCTGAAGCGGAGGCAAAACGCAAGGCAGCGGAAGAGGCTGCCAAGAAACGTGCTGCTGAAGAGGCTGCCCGCAAGAAAGCGGCAGAAGAGGCTGCCAAGAAACGTGCTGCTGAGGAGGCTGCCCGCAAGAAGGCTGCTGAGGAGGCTGCCAAGAAACGTGCCGCTGAGGAGGCAAAACGCAAGGCAGAAGAGGAAGCGCGTCGTAAAGCCGAAGCTGACCGTAAGGCGGCTGCAGCAGCCAACAACCGTGTGGCTGGTGCTTTCGGTAGTGGAAATAAGGGTAGTAGTGGCAACACCACAGGAACTGGTGCACAAGGTTCTCCGACAGGCAATAGCAATACGGGTGCCACGACGGGTACAGGTGGTTTGGGTACAGGCACCTCCGCCAAGGTAGGCAATCGCACCGTCGTATATCTCGCCAAGCCAAACTATGCCGACCCCAACAGC
>JBGUGM010000184.1:0-2212 GCA_045111535.1 Bacteroidaceae bacterium | reverse complement strand
TATCCCCATCCTCCTTACTCCGCTCCCTTCGAGGCTGATCTCCACGGCAGAAAAGACAAGTTGGGAAGATACACCCTTCTGTTTGTTGACCATGTGGATTCCATCTTCGCTTTGCCCCAAGAATATGAGAGCATGCTTTCGTATGATCATGGGAAGTTTGAGTACCTGCCAGGATATAGTCAGAAATCACAAGATGAGTCTATTATAGACCTGTTTGATGGAATCGTAAAATATCTGGGCATCAAAAAACTTAGACATTATGCAGATCCACAAAGAGAAGAAGTTATTGGCGGAGACACCATCCGTTTTATCGATACATGGCAATGGGAAATCAGCCGAGATTCCGTCAACAGCATCAAAAAGCGAATCATGAGCAGTTCGTTCCCCAACATGCTGTACAGGGAAACCCACACCACAGAAGGCGACACACTCGAATTGACCGCAGAATCGATTGATGGATGCGACAAGGAAAACGTCATCTTCAAATTCTATGGAAAGGGAGACAAATTCACCTCTTTCTATCAGAGCATCGGATCTCGTAACACAGGGAAAATCGCTGAGCCGTTCAACACTCAATGGGTCAATGACTTCATCCAGCAGATGAAAGATTCCGCTTACATGGAGGAGTATGATGTCAACTACGAATACGGCAAGAAGTCTGACCCATCCAGTATGGGAAAAGTGAGTGGAAAACTATATGTACAGACGAAAGGTGAATATTTGGGCGATAAGTTCTATGTGTCGCAATGGAATCATATCAACGACTATCCCCAACAAGCCTTCGACATCGTGGAGAATCGTGACAAGTATTTTGCTGTCACTCGTATCACTGATAAGATTCTTTATCGCCGGGGCTTATGGAAGGATGAAATGCGGCTCCTCGTCATCGAACACGTGGACGGCAAGTACCTCATCCCCGACGAGTGGTGGCGCATCACCGATTACAAATATGGCAAGAAAACCTATCTGAAGGAATAAGAAAATTCAACAGAAGAAAATGAAACAACTTCTTTCGACAACATCCTGTTCTAAACAACAGACAGAAACACATCATGCAGACACCCACAAGGCTCACGGCTTTGTGGGTGTCTGCTTGTGAATCCTATGCCGTGAGGCTCAAAGCGAGAATGAGCGTAGAATTTGAGCAGGAAAAAGAGGGTGAAGAGGGTGCTTTTGTGCATTTTATTTGGTCATGTCGATTGAAAGGTGTAATTTTGTACCTAAATAATATTGGCAATGCAATAGATTCCTCATACGCTCAATTTATGTTGACAGAAAAGACCTTGGAGAAACTGCGGATATTGGCTGAATCGGCGAAGTACGATGTGTCGTGCTCGTCGAGTGGCACTGTGCGTGGCGGTAAGCAGGGTATGGTGGGGAACACGGTGGGAGGTGTGGGCATCTGTCATTCGTTTGCGGATGATGGACGTTGCATCTCGCTGCTGAAGGTGATGCTGACTAACTACTGCATGTATGATTGTGCCTACTGCATCAACAGAAGGAGCAACGACATCAAACGGGCAACGCTGGCAGTGCATGAGTTGGAGGAGATTGTGATGGAGTTCTATCGAAGGAATTACATCGAGGGTCTGTTCCTGAGCAGTGGGGTGGTGCGGAATCCCGACTACACAATGGAGCGGTTGGTGGCGATTGCCAAGGACTTGCGGACGGTGCATCACTTCAACGGCTACATCCACCTGAAGAGCATTCCGGGAGCAAGCCGTGAACTTTTGAGTGAGGCGGGAAAGTATGCCGACCGCATGAGCGTGAACATCGAGATTCCGAACGAAACCTCGTTGAAGATGCTGGCTCCAGAGAAAGACCACCAAAGTGTGTTCACACCGATGAAATTCATTCAGCAAGGGGTGTTGGAGAATAAGGAGGACAGGAAACACCTGAGGCATGTGCCGAGGTTTGTGCCGGCAGGACAGAGCACGCAGATGATTGTGGGGGCAACCAACGAGACGGACAGGGACATCCTGCACATGTCGTCAGCCATGTATAACCAACCCACGATGCGACGAGTGTATTATTCGGGTTATGTGAGTGTGAACACCTACGACCCCCGTTTGCCTGTGCTGAAACAACCACCATTGGTGCGAGAGAATCGTTTGTATCAGGCAGATTGGCTGATGCGATTCTATCAGTTCAAGGTGGAGGAGATTGTGGATGAAGCCAATGCCAACCTCGACTTGGAGGTGGACCCGAAGTT
>JBGUGM010000183.1:0-15374 GCA_045111535.1 Bacteroidaceae bacterium | reverse complement strand
CTGTGCGATACCGAATGGCACTTTCATACGACCAGTCTTCTGCACGTTCAGGTAGTTTACGAAGATACCCTGAGCCGTCTCTGGACGTAAATAGATGGTGGATGCACCTTCAGCCGCAGCACCCATCTCTGTCTTGAACATCAGGTTGAACTGGCGTACATCTGTCCAGTTTCTTGTACCGCTGATAGGGCATACAATTCCTTCGTCGAGGATAATCTGCTTCAAGCCCTCCAAGTCGATGCCTCCCTCAGCGTTCATCACTTCCTGATAACGCTGGTGCAGGGCATCACGCTTTGCTTGCTCCTCCAACACGCGGGGAGAAGTTGCACGGTATTGTGCCTCGTCGAAGGCATCGCCAAAACGCTTACGTGCCTTGGCCACCTCCTTCTCAATTTTCTCGTCATACTTGGCAATCTGATCTTCGATGAGCACATCTGCACGGTAACGCTTCTTCGAGTCGCGGTTGTCGATGAGTGGGTCGTTGAATGCATCCACGTGACCTGATGCCTTCCAGATGGTGGGGTGCATGAAGATGGCAGAGTCGATACCCACGATGTTCTCGTGCAGCAGCACCATATACTGCCACCAATATTGTTTGATGTTATTCTTCAATTCCACACCGTTCTGACCATAGTCATACACGGCGCCTAATCCGTCATAAATCTCTGAAGATGGGAACACAAATCCGTATTCCTTACAGTGGCTCACCACTTTCTTGAAAATGTCTTCTTGCTGTGCCATTTATTTTATTCTTTTTGATATTATCATGCAAAGGTACGCTTTTCTCTTCAAAATAAAAGAAAGTTAAGAGTTTTTTACTACCTTTGCCCCTGAAAATCATATAAAAGTGCAGGAAATGAAGTATCAAGAGCATACATACGAGGCAGTGGAACTGCTGAAGAAGTTAATTGCCACACCCAGCATCAGCCGCGATGAGAAAGCGGCTGCAGATGTGCTGGAGGCATATATGAAGGAAAAGGGGCTTAATCCCCAACGGCGCGGCAACAACGTGTGGTCTTCCTCTCCCCTTGGGGGGACAGGAGGGGGGCTGGTCCTTTTGAATGCCCATCTTGATACGGTGAAGCCTGTGGCGGGATGGCAACATGACCCGTTCACCCCCATCCTTGAGGACGACAAACTCTATGGGCTTGGCAGTAATGACTGTGGCGGAGGCTTGGTGTCGTTGCTGATGGCTTTTATGGAATTGAATGGGCAATCCAATACCCCCACTCAGCCTAACTTCATATTTCTCGCCTCCTGCGAAGAGGAGGTTTCTGGCAAGAATGGCATCGAGTCTGTTTTGCCACTTTTCCCTCAGATTGACTTTGCCATTGTGGGTGAGCCCACAGGTATGCAACCCGCCATTGCGGAGAAGGGGCTCATGGTGATTGATGCCACCGCTCATGGCAAGGCTGGTCATGCAGCACGGAACGAGGGTGATAATGCCATCTACCACGCGATGAAAGACATCCAGTGGCTCTCCGAATGGCAGTTTCCCAAGCAGACGGAACTCCTTGGTCCTGTGAAGAATACAGTGACCATTATCAATGCGGGTACCCAGCACAATGTCATCCCTGACCAGTGCACCTTCACCATTGATGTGCGGTCAAACGAGTGTTATACGAACGAGGAAATCTTTGCCTTCTTCCAAGAGCATCTGACATCAGAATTGAAGGCACGTTCCTTCCGGCTTTCTTCATCGAGCATCCCGATGGAGCACCCCTTCGTGCAGGCTTGCATCAAGGAAGGACTCACACCTTTTGGTTCGCCTACTTTGAGTGACCAAGCCCTGATGCGCTTCCCCTCGCTCAAACTCGGACCTGGTGAGTCATCACGTTCCCATACGGCTGATGAATACATCAAAATCAGCGAGATAGACGATGCTATCTCGCTGTACACGAAGTTGCTGAAAAGTTTCTAATCACTGATTCTTTGTGTATCGCTTGGCAATGTCCTGAAAAATGGAAATGTTGCCATCCATCCGTTCCCAGATGAGGTAGTCGGTTCGGTTGTTGAGATTGATTTCAACAGCCACGATGTCTTTGGAGAGCCATTTGAGTTTGTACTCGGAATTCCCTGAGGTGAAAGACTTCTTGCCATTCAATTCCAGAGGAACGATGGTGCCGCGCTCACCATGTAGGTCAATGATTTCGCTGAGGGTGACGACGCTGTAGGTGCCTTGTAGAGGATGTTCATGTAACCGTTGCAATTCTTGCTTTATGTTGCGTAGTTCGTCCATCGTGCCCAATACCTTCCATCTTCCAAGAATGGGATTCTTTAATGCTTTATCAAAAAACTTCTTGCCCTTCTTGCTAACGAAGACATAGTCAATGAATTGGGAGTTGGGAGTCCTGTTCAGTTCGCTCAACACACGCCCTGCATTGGAGGAGGTATTGTACAGCGCATAGTGCTCGATGCACCAGTCGTTGTGGGGGAAGATACGATGATTCGGCTCAGTGCTCCACCATTTCAGCGTGAAGTGCTCTCTATCGCAGTCATAGATGCGTGTGGCAGTGGCATCATGGGCATCGGGTGTCTCACCTGTGTATTTGAGCACGTTCTTGTCGGTCTTGCGGATGATAAATTGGTCGCCTTCCATCACGAACGTCAACGATACATCCTTCATGCAGATTTTATACTGGTCGAAGGGCTTCTCGATGGTGTTGCCATTCTTGTCGATGATGCTCATCAGCGTATAGGTGCCAAAAGGATCAAAAGGTTGTGCTTTGGCAGTCATTCCGACGAGCCATAAGGTAATGATCATAATCTTTTTCATAATTGTATGGGTTTTAGTGATTAGTTATGGGGTTTGTTCGAGTCCTTCAAATTCCGACATGTCAATTTTCTTATCCTTAATCAGAATGAGTCTTTTGCTGATATTGTTGATGATGATTTTAGGGAACCTTTTGAAGAGGGCTTCCACCTCATCGTCGCTGAGTTTACCATTGACACGGAATTCATCGATTTTTATCTTGTCCATCCACTCGGGCAGGACAACTTTGTCGGTGAAGGTGAGGGTCAATCTCTTGATATGCTTCAACTTGGCAAGATGCTCGGGCACTCTGTTCACCCGCAAATCGATGCCATCGAACGAATCTTTTTCTGCCATCTCCTTAAGTTTCTTCACAATCTTATCGTCGTCTTCTGTCTGTCGCACTATCCAACCCATCTTGGGAGTGAGGGCATGGGTCTTGGTATCCACTTCAGTCCCGATATACCCAGCAACGAGTTCCATCGGGGTATCGACGATGACGTTGCCATTGTCAGGATTAATGATTTGGTATCTGAAATCCACATACACGCGCTCTGAGGGCATCTCGTGGGTGTGGGGTACTTCGTCGAGTGTCTGCCCGTTTTCATCGGGGAAAAGTTTGAGCATCCAGCCGTCCAGTATGGTTGGCTCGCGAAGGTCACACACCTTATTGCCCACTAGTTCGTCAGCCCTATTCTTCTTGACCATGCCCTGCCAGAAAGCCTGGTTTGGATTTCCCTTGGAGGCATTGACAAACTCCGTCAGGATGGGTGTGAGGCTCTTGAACCAGCCTTCCATGCCGTACTTCTCCAACTGCTTCGTCTTCTCCAGCACCTTCTGCCAGTCTTCTGGTGTGCCTGTGAGGGTGATGCTGGGAATACCACAACCCATATAATGAATAATGTAGTCGAAGTAGGTCTTCACCGTCTCCATCAGCGTGACCTGCGAGGTGATGCGCTCTGTGACGCCTGTGGTGGTGAAGTCTGCGGTGATGGTTTGGGCAATGTCGTCCTTGGTGTACTCATGGATTTGTTCAGCGAAGCCTGCGATGAGTTTCTCCCAGTCAGGATTCCCATGTATCAGTTCTTCGTTAGACTCTATCACTAAGTCCATCTTTTCCGTGTGGCTCACAATCTGGTCGCGCAGTTCCTCTGGATGTGCATTTACGTAGCGTGCGAATCCCTGACTGATGAGCAGCCAAACCATATCGGGTGAGAGCACGAGGGGACGATGCTCAGCGTATGCCCGTACAACTGTCTGGAAGAACACGTCCTTCCCCTTGAAGGTGTAAAACTTTTCATTGTTGCCAAAACTCCTGGCAATCCAAATGGGATCTAAGAAACCCTCGCTTTCGAAGATGCCATGAAGAGCATTGGAACCACTTGATAAAAGAGATTCCATGTCAAAGGCCTCTTTTTTGATGGGTGCAAGATGCTCATCCACCACAAAGGTGATGCTTCCCTTTGTGCGGTTGGTGATTTTCGACTGCTTACCAGTCTTCTTGTTTTTCTTCGTGTCCTTCATTGCCTCCTTCACGGCGTCTTCCGCTTCCTTCTGTATGATAGAGTCAATGGAGATGGAGGGAAAATCCGTGAGTTGGGATTTCGGAGGGTCAAGAGGTAGTGGAAGCGTGTAGGCGCGTACATGATTCTGACCATGACAAATGGTAGAAATGCTGAGGCTGAGGATAGCCCAAAGAATGATGTAGTTAGTTTTCATTGTGTGAACTTTTTTGATGTGAAACAGATTTCTGCTACAAAGATAGTTTCTTTTGCAAAATAACTCCAAATAAATCATTTCACAAAAAATTCACATTTGAGGAGGGGGTGGAAAAGGGGGTGGAAAAATGAATTTACAAAAAATTCACAAACTTTTTGTAAACAACTGATTTTAAGATGGTTTTATAGAGAGAGAACAAACTTATCCCAGTCTTTTGCTGTGCCTTCACCGTCAAAAACTTTTTGTTGCATTCTGAGACGGTTCTGTGACACGGCGCTGTTGCCAATTGCCATCAATTTGGCGATGTTGGTAGGGGAAACTTCCAATTTGATGAGCATGCAAATTCGGTATTCGGTGTCCGAAAGAGGGTAGAGGGCATAGAGTCTTTCCCTGAATGATGGGAAGGCTTTTAAGAGTCCTTCCTCTATCTTTTTCCAGTCGGCATCTTTCAGCACCTTATTATTATATATATGTGTAGTCAGCACCTGGTTGATGTCCTTGTCGTAGAACTGGCGCTTGCTTCGTGAGGAGAGGAAAATCTCTGCTGCCTCCTCTTTGCGGATGGCTCTCCGTTTGCGCAGATGGAGCACGAGCAGGGTGGCAACCACGACAATGATTAAGGCAGAAATGCTGACAATCCAGATGAATTGCCGCTCTTTCGTGTTCTCAGCCTCCAACTGGACATTCTTATTGTTGAGCACTTGGTTCTTGGCTTGTGTATGCAACTTCTGTATGCGCATCATCACACCTGCCTGGGGCTCTGCAGCGAGGCTGCTGTCATTCTGCATCTCCTTGATGCTCTGGATGTCTTCACTACTGTGTCGCTCCCCCAAGGTGTCACCCATCTCCTTAAAGTAGAAATAGGCGAGTTGCTGCATGCCGAGCGCATCTTCAAGCAGTCCATTGCGCTGGTAGATATAGCCGATTTGTTGATAACAATGGCTTTTCAGGTAAGGCGAGGCGTTTTCTTCATCGCACAACAGTGCCTTCTGGAAACAGAGCAGGGCTTTCTCACCATTCTGCAAGGAGGAATTGACGAGTCCTGCATAGAAATAGGCTTCGGCAAGATGCCCGTTGGGGTCATACTGCTCGAAATATTCTGCCACAGCACAGATGAGCGAGTCGGAGGTGTGTTCCTTCTTCGCCCTTTCATCTGCCTTGACTCTCAATAAGTTATAGTAAGCCTTGGTGTCTGCATCGGCGCCTTCCATCTCTTGGCTCAGATTGAGCAGCATCTTTCTCGCACTGTCGGCATCGGTGGCAGTGAGACTGTCGATGTCGGAAAGAATACGCTCATGCTGACTCACCCTATTGCAGCAGGTGGTCAGCATGAGCATAAAGAGGAGAATTGATGCGACTTTTCTCATGAGCCTTGCGGTTGAGAGAATGCGTTATTTGCGTTCGATAGTCTGTTCGCGGTCTGGACCTACGCTGACAATGGCGATAGGTGTCTCCAGTTCCTTCTCCAAGAAAGCGATGTAGTCAGAGAAAGCCTTGGGGAACTCTGCCTCGCTGGTCATCTTCGTGAGGTCTGTCTTCCAACCTGGTACTTCTGCATACACAGGCTCAATGAGACCATCGCTGATGTCGTATGGGAAGTCACGTGTGATGCTGCCGTCCTTCAACTTGTAGGCGGTGCAAGCCTTGATGGTGTCGAAGCCATCAAGCACGTCACTCTTCATCATGATGAGTTTCGTCACACCGCTCACCATGATGGCGTAGCGGAGTGCCACGAGGTCAATCCAACCACAACGGCGTTCACGACCTGTCACAGCACCATACTCGTGACCGATGTCGCGCATCTGTTTGCCGGTTTCATCGAACAATTCTGTGGGGAATGGACCTGCACCCACACGTGTGCAGTAAGCCTTGATGATACCGAACACATCGCCAATCTTGTTAGGACCAATGCCCAAACCGATGCAGGCACCTGCACAGATGGTGTTGGAAGAGGTCACGAATGGATAAGAACCGAAGTCGATGTCGAGCATCGTGCCCTGAGCACCTTCACAAAGCACAGACTTGCCCTGCTTCAGGAGTTTGTTGATTTCGTGCTCTGAATCCACCAGTTGGAACTGCTTGATGTACTCAATGCCTTCCATCCACTTCTTCTCCACCTCGGTGATGTCGTAGTCCGTGTAGTTGAGGCTCTTGAGGATGCCTTCGTGACGTGCCTTGTGGGCAGCGTATTTCTCTTCGAAGTTGTCGAGGATGTCACCTACACGCAGACCGTTACGGCTGGTCTTGTCGGTGTAAGTGGGACCAATGCCCTTACCTGTCGTGCCCACCTTGTTCTTGCCCTTGGCTGCCTCGTAGGCGGCATCAAGCAGACGGTGGGTTGGCATGATGAGGTGTGCCTTTTTCGAGATGTGGAGACGGTTCTTCAGGTTGTGACCGCTCTTTTCGAGGTCTTTTGCCTCGTCCATGAAGAGGTCTGGAGCCAATACCACACCATTACCGATAATGTTTACCTTGTCACCTTGGAAAATGCCCGATGGAATGGAGCGAAGCACGTACTTCTGTCCCTCAAACTCGAGCGTGTGTCCTGCGTTAGGACCTCCTTGGAAACGGGCTACAACGTCATAGCGTGGAGTCAACACATCCACCACCTTACCTTTACCTTCGTCTCCCCATTGAAGACCTAACAATACATCTACTTTGCTCATGTTTATTATAATGTTTTTAGTTTGTATTTACTTAAACCATTCGGCTGCCTTGCTGAGTTCCTCGTCTATCCGGGCGAAGCGCTTCTCTTCTCGGGTCATGCAGGATTGCTTCTGCTCCCTCGCCTCTCTCTCCATTCTCTTCTTCAGTCGTGCCAACTTCGCCTGACAGATGTTGCAGATGCCATAGATGTAGGTGCTGCACCGCAGTTTCTTGAATCGGGGTGTCTTCACCTTCGATGCGGCTTTCTCAATGGTCGCGTCCTTCAAGTCCCATATCTTGTGGCAGCCCGTGCAGATATAATGATGGTGCGCAGGCACTTTGTAGGCACATTCATACAGGGTTGCACCCTCCATCTGATGATTGTACAGAAGTCCGCATTGGACGAGCAGCGTCAAGGTGCTGTACATCGTGGTACGGCTGACCGGATAGTTCTCTGGCATCATTTCGAGAATCTGGTCAGCACTGTGGTGCCCTTTCATCTGCATGACAACATCCAAGATGGCATACCGTTCTCCTGTCTTACGCATGCCGCCTTGTTCCGCTATGTAGCGATCCAGAATGTCACGTGGGGCGTCTTTGGATGGTGTTCCATCAGCCTTTTTCATCCTGTCCTTTGTACAATGTCGCTACAAATTTACAGATTTTCTTTGGGTGTCACAAATAATCTGCCACTTTTTTGACTTTCCCTGCATTATCTTCACTCAAAGTGGCATATATCTGTAATGCCTTTATGGCATATCGATTGTCTAACGACGCACCTGCCTGATCCAAAAATTCCTCTTCTGCCTCCTCGCTGAGCGGGTATTTTCTCATCAAGTGGCACAACGTCACATAACCACAATTCTGTAGCATCTTTTCCTCCCGTGCCATCCACTCAAACGCTTTCGTGCTGGCATAGGGCAGTTTCTGCACCAGGTAAAGGCAGAACATCGTGGCGATTTCTTCCGTCCGGATGCTTTCTGCCCAGATGTCACACACCTCCTCATCCATCTCCTGCGCTGGCATCAGCATACAGGCAAGGATTTTGCATTCCCGCGTGCTTTCGTTCCACAGAGCCTGTGCCAGAGCGTGCCTTGAAAGCCCCTTCTCGTCACACGAAAGTCCGATTTCATCGGCGATGTTTGCCAGTCGTGGCAACTCCACACCCCAGTTCACACGGTAGTCTTCCGTCTGTCTGGCATGAGCAGAAGCCACCCCGTTCATGTTGGCGTGCAACTCCTTCTTGATGTCGTTGATGAGGTTATTCATTGACCAATGGCAAAGTGGCGTAGTCCTTGCTGTAACGGAGCATCTGCTCGGCATACCCCTCCGTGTAGGAAATCTTCACGTCGGTGATGTTGCCTTGTGCGTCGCGTTCAGCCGTATAGACAGGATTGATGAAACCTTTGTAGGGGGCGATGTTGAGTTTGGCGTAGCGGTCCAGAATCTCCTTGTGCAGTTCAGGGTCAATCTTCACACCGTAGGTCTCCACGAGGGCTTGTGCGCCCTTGAAGTCGCCTGTTGACTTTACACGCTGAATCTCCGCCAGCAACTCTCCGAACAGACCACGAAGTTTTTGATAGTCATTGATTTTCACGTAGGTCTTGCCGTCACGCTTCACCAACTCCATCACGTTGTCCTTCTTTCCGTGCTCCAATGCCCAACGGGCTATCAAGGCACGGTTGCGCATGTGCGCCTCTTCGATATTGTTACCTAAATTGATGCGCACCAATTGCGTCAGCAGACCGTTCTGCATCTGGGCAATGTAACTTGCCTTGTAGGCTTCGGCATTAGGCACCAATCCCAACTCCACCAGTTTGGGGTCTGCCAGATAATACAGGGCAAAGAGGTCGGCACGCGCTTCCTCAATTGTGCTGCCGTAGGCTCTCAGGCTGTCGCCATCCACGCCCTCCAGCAGTTTGCCGCTGCCATGTCCCAGGCACTCGTGCAGGTCTGTGTGCAAATCATCGGTCAAATCGCCATATTTCTCCACTAAAGCAATCTCTTCCTTGCCGTAGCCGAACTCCTGCAACATGCCGTTGCCCTTCGCTGCTTGGTTGTAGGCGTGGGTCAGGTTGCCGATGGTCACCGACTTCGAACCATGTTCTGCACGCACCCAGTCGCTGTTGGGCAGGTTGATGCCGATGGCAGTGGAGGGGTAGAGGTCACCTGCCAGGATGGCTGCCTTGATGACTTTTGCCGTGATGCCCTTCACCTTCTCCTTCTTGAATTCAGGTGCTACGGGGCTGTGGTCTTCAAACCATTGTGCATTGGCACTCAGGGTTTCCGTGCGCTTCGTGGCTTCCACGTCCTTGAAGTTTACGATGCTCTCCCACGAGCACTTCAAACCCAACGGGTCACCATAACATTCGATGAAACCGTTCACAAAGTCCACCAGCGGCTCCGTGTTCTCCACCCATGCAATCGAATATTCGTCGAAGGTCTTCAGGTCGCCTGTCTCATAATAAGAGACGAGCAGGTCAATCACCTTCTGCTGCTGTGCATCTTCTGCGAAAGGACGTGCCAGTTTCAGGTTCTCCACAATCTTCTTGATGGCATCGCCATACATCCCGTTAATCGTCCACTTCTTCTCGATGAAATCGCCTTTTTTAGTCTTGACAAGGCGCGAATTCATTCCATACATAACGGGGTGCAGAGAATCGCCTTCCGCTTTCTGCTTGCCATAAAACGCCTCCGCTTCTTCCTGTGTCACGTTCTCGTAGTAGTTGCAGGCACTGGTCTTCACCAGGTCGGCGCCTTCTGCCAGGTTGACACGCTTCGGCATGATGTCCGGATTGAAGATGACATTGGCGATTTCATCGGAACAAACAGCATAGTCCTGCAGCCAGTTGCGCTGGAATCCGGGCACGAACTTCTCACAACCGTAGTGATGATGAATGCCGTTCGAGAACCACACACGTTTCAGGTATTCCTCCAGCGCCTTGAAGTTCTTGCTCTCCTTGTCGCCAGGATAATTCACATACACGTCCTCCAGCATCTTGCGGATGCGCAGGTTGTACTTGCCGTTCTGGTCGAATAGGATGTCACGACCATAGAGGGCAGCCTCTTGCAGGTAGTAGATGAACGTCTTTTGCTTCAGGGTCAAGTTCTCAAAACCCTCCACCTTGTAACGAAGCATCTGCAAGTCGGAAAATCGCTCGTTGCTATACTCAAATTTCTTCTCCTTCTTGTCGTCCTTGGGGGACGGAGCGTCATGCTGCTCGGCATGCATGGGAACTGCCGTTACAGCCATCAGTGCTGAAATCATCATTGTTTTTAATACTTTGTTCATATTGTTTTTTATTGAGGAGTTTGTCGAAAGCGTTCAGGAGTGGTTCCTGTTATTTTCTTGAAGGCAGTGAAGAACGACTGCCGGTTGTTGAAGCCCACCATCTTGCCGATGTCATCGATGGAGTAGGGGGCAAACCGCTTGTCCTTCAGGTGGCGCATGGCATCCTCAACGCGAAGGGAGTGCACGATGTCGGTGTATGTCGTTCCCAGTTCTGTGCGGATGATGCGTGAGAGTTTGAAAGCCGAGATGCCCATCATCTCAGCCAGTTGTTGGGCAGAGAAATGAGGGTCTTGGTATAACTTCCTCTTGATGAGCAGCCTTTTGATATCTCCTGCAGGGTTGTCCTTCCCTACCTTTTCTTCTTCCTTTATGTCCATTGCGGGTACAAAGGTAGTGAAAGCCGAACACAATACAAAATAAATCAGCATTTATTTTTATTGTTGAGGCGCATCCTACCTTCGACGAAGCCAACGTGCGATTAAGTGAGTAAAAAAACAAATATATTTGAGTTTTTTCGAGCGTGAGTAACTTCGAACGAAGTTCAACGGTAGTGAAAGCCTACGTTCGAGCGTGGCTCAACGTACGAAAAAGTGAGTAACATAGAAAATTTCGCCCACAAAATGACGGTATGGTCAAACCAGTCAAATGGTCAAATAGGTAAAATTGCTGCTTTGGGGGATAGTGGATAGGAGGAAGTGTATAGAAATTATATATATTTATATATATTATTTCTATTATATTATTATATATATTAAGGTAAACATGCTCTCAAAGAGAAAAATTTACCATTTGACCATTTGACCGTTTGACCGCCACGGTGGGTGCACCCCCACTTCCGCATCCAGAACTCTTCCGCTTCCACACCTAGAATACCTCCATCTCCCTAGACCTGACACGCCCGTAGCCTATGCTCTGAGACCCCCACAAAGACTTGCGTGTGTTGCTCGTAAGAACACTCGTGCGTTGCCCGTAAAGGCTTCATCGCATACGAAATACACCCGTGAAAAGACCCGAAAAAGGATAATTTTCACCATAAAAGCCGTTTTTCGGTGAAAAATAACCGCATAACGGTACAATCGCACCAACCTTCTGTTGTCTGTTGTCCGTTGTCTGTTGTTCTCTCTCGCACCCCGTCAAACGGTCAAATGGTATAATTTTCAACTCTCCATTTTCAACTTTCAACTCTCCAATCCCCCTTAATTTCTTCTTTCTTTTTATCCCTCAACCATTGTCTTTTCATGAAAAACTTGTAACTTTGCCCCCGAAATGTTAACATTTCACTGAAAAATCACTCGGATGATTATACATTTCTCGCAAAAGTGGGGATATATAAAGAATTGCTTAAACCATAAAGATATGAAGAAATTATCTTTTATCCTTATCCTGCTTGCCCTCGTCGCAGTGGCGGGGCGGGCACAAAACAAGTACACCATTGACGGAAACTTCGAGAACGTTCTCGAACAGATATCCCAATCGGGTATCAGTATTGACTCCGTTTCCGTCGTTGACGCGGCAACCAACGAGGCGGTGGCGAGAGGCATTGTGAAAAATGGCGTTTTTACCATTCAAGGAACGGTTGACAAACCTTATTTAGGCACACTCAAACTCTGGGCTTCAGGCGTGAAGAACGGTGAGAGAATAAGCAGGAGCGGTGGTGACTTTCCCATCATCATCGAGCCTGGCGACATCGTGTTTGATGGAAACCAGAATAATCCTGTCATCAGTGGAACACCTCTAAACGATTTCATCCGAGGTGTTACAGGTATTGACGAAACAGACACTGACAGCATCAAGCAGTTGATTATTCAACATGGAGATGATCCTGCCGGAGTCTTCTTGCTGCTCATGCTAGATGCCCATTTGTCGGAACCTGACACCATCTTGTCGCTCATCAGCCAACTGAGCGAGGATGTCCAAAAGAATAAGAACATCATTGCATTAAAAGAAAAGGCCGAGAGGATTCTTGCCAGTCCGAAAGAGGGCGACAAGTTCACCGACTTCGCTGTAGAGTATGAGGGCAAGACCACCCGCTTCAGCGACTACGTGGGTTGTGGCCAGTACGTACTCGTAGATTTCTGGGCATCGTGGTGCGGTCCCTGCCGTCGCGAGATCCCCAACCTCATCAAAGCCTACAGCAAATACAAGGATAAGGGACTGATGGTTCTCGGTGTCGCTGCCTGGGACGAGCCTGAGGCTACAAAGAAGGCCATAGAGGAAGATAAGATTTCCTATCCGCAGATTCTTAATTCTCAAAGCATCGGTACGGACATCTACGGCATCGAAGGCATTCCACATATTATCCTCTTCGCTCCTGACGGCTCCATCCTCGCCCGTGGACTACGAGGGGAAGAGATTGACAAGAAACTCGAAGAGATTTTCAACAAATAACATTCTTAAATGTGAAAGTACTGAATAGTTATTGTTGCAATTATGTGGTTATATGGGAATAATTGCTTACCTTTGTAACGAAAATCTTAAAACCTATTGAGACATGAAACAATTGCTGATTACTATCTGTGCCTTGACGTTGAGCCTCGTAGCCAGTGCCAAGGACGTGTTTGTGAATACTCCCAAGACAACGCTGATGATTGCTGCGAATGAGGGGCAGATACCGCGCATCCAATATTATGGTTCGCGCATCAAGCCAGAACAGGCGTATGAGGTGTACGACGCCAGGGGGCTGAACTGCGATGCTTATCCTGCCTTTGGACGCAACAGTTTCGACGAGACGGCGTTGAGCGTGACGCATGCTGATGGAAATATGTCCACCGAACTGGTGGTGACGGGTTGTCAGGAGAAGGGCGATGAAACCATCATTTCGCTGAAGGATAAGAAGTATGACTTTTTTGTGGACATCCACTACAAGGCGAATGACAAGAGCGATGTGATTGTGATTTGGACGGTGATTCGCAATGGCGAAAAGAAACCTGTCAAGTTGGAGCAGTATGCCAGCGGTGTGATGTCGCTGCGTCAGGAGGGGGCTTGGCTCACTCATTTTCATGGTGCGTGGGGACAGGAGGCAGGAATGACTGAAGAACCGCTGACGGCAGGACTGAAGACCATCGTGAATCACGACGGTGTACGCACGGCGATGGATGACCGTGCAGAGGTGATGATCTCGCTTGACGGTAAGCCTCAGGAGAATAGCGGACGTGTGATTGGTGCCGCCCTTTGCTGGACAGGAAACTATAAGTTGCGTATTGAGACGCGTGGAAAGAATCGCCACACGTTGTTGGCTGGCATTGACGATTTGCATACTGCCTATACGCTGAAGTCGGGTGAGTCGTTCACCACTCCGGAACTGGCGCTGGCATACAGCGAAGAGGGGAAGGGTGGCGTGAGCCGTGCCTTTCACCGCTGGGGACGTAACGTGCAACTGCACAATGGGCAGGCAATGAGGGAGATTCTGCTGAACTCGTGGGAGGGTGTTTACATGAACGTGAACCAAGAGGTGTGCGAGCAGATGATGGACGGCATCAAGGATCTGGGTGGCGAACTTTTTGTGGTGGATGACGGTTGGTTTGGTCGCAAATATCGTCGTACGGATGACACACAAGGTTTGGGCGATTGGGTGACTGACACACAGAAACTGCCCAACGGCATCCCTGCCTTGGTGAAGGCTGCCGAGAACCGTGGACTGAAGTTCGGTATCTGGATTGAGCCGGAGATGACCAACAGCGCGAGTGAACTCTTTGAGGCGCACCCTGATTGGGTGGTGGCGCATCCTACCCGTGAACTGTCGAAGGGACGTGGCGGCACTCAGTTGGTGCTTGACCTCTCGAACCCCAAGGTGCAGGATTTTGTCATCAGCATCGTGGACAATCTGGTGAAGGAGAATCCCACATTGCATTATATCAAATGGGACTGCAACATGTCGATGAACAACTTCGGCAGCAGTTATCTGACTGCTGACAAGCAGAGCCACCTCTTTGTGGATTACCATCTGGGACTTCGCTGTGCCCTCGAACGCATTCGAAAGGCACATCCCGACCTTGTCATCCAGTTGTGCTCGAGTGGTGGTGGACGTGTGAACTGGGGTGCTTTGCCTTACTTTGACGAGTTCTGGGTGAGTGACGACACAGATGCTCAGCAACGCCTCTTCATCCAGTGGGGCACCAGCCATTTCTTCCCAACCTTGGCAATGGCTCAGCACGTCAGCGCCTCGCCCAACCATCAGACGGGTCGTGTCATTCCTCTGAAGTTCCGTTTCGATGTGGCGATGACGGGGCGTTTGGGTATGGAGATGAAGCCCAGTGATCTGAATGAGCGTGAACGTGAATATGCCAAGAAGGCTGTGGCATTCTACAAAGAGATTCGTCCTATCATCCAGTTGGGTGACCAATATCGCCTGCTCTCACCTTATGAGAACCAGGGTTTTTGCAGCGAGATGTTCGTGAATGAAGAGAAGTCCGAAGCCGTATTCTTCTGCTATAAGTTTGAAAACTACATCGGTTTGGAGACACCCCGTTGGCACATGGCGGGACTCGACCCCAATGCCACCTATGTTTTGAATGAGTTCGAAGGCACAGACAGGGGTGCGCGCTCGTTCGAGGGCAAGAGTTTCAGTGGCAAATTCCTGATGGAGACAGGCATCGATGCCAACCTCAGTGGACAGTTCGCCAGCCGCGTGATCAGATTGAGGAAGATGTAGTATGTCAGGCAATTTTTCACCCTTTCAAGGCATATATGGGATGAGATTCTTGACATATCTCGGTTTTTTCTCAAATTTCCTGAAAAAAGTTCGTGAAAGATTTTGCCAGTTCGCAAAAAGGTCGTACCTTTGCACTCGCTTTCGGAAAAATTCCGTTGGCGAGAGAAAAAAACTCGATCTTTGACAGACTGCGAACAGATAGAAGACAAGCAGCGCGTATATATAGATAATATGTATATGCACAAGCAATAGAAGTCATTCCTTTTTTAGACTTACAACGAACAATGGAGCAGGATAGCCTGGCCGGTCAGACA
>JBGUGM010000182.1:0-2324 GCA_045111535.1 Bacteroidaceae bacterium | reverse complement strand
GTTGCAAAAAAATATTTGAAACTTTCAAAAATAAATTTGCAACTTTCAAATTATTTTTTCAAAGTTTCAAATTATATTCGATGTGGGTAAGGCATAAAAATGGATACGCAGGAGTGATATAAATGGGAGTGTAAGAGACGTAATGAGAGTGCTGGAAAGGAGGTGATAATGGGGGTGTATGGGGATAAAACATATATAATGTGTGGAAAAGCAAGTTTTCATGCATTAGTTTCGTTTTTTTTCCGTAACTTTGCACCTCGAAATAAAATACTCAATTGTCAAATAGTCAATAAATCGATGACAGCAAAAGAAATACGTGAGTCTTTCAAGAAGTTTTTTGAAAGCAAGGAGCACTTGATTGTGCCATCGGCTCCGATGGTGGTGAAGGATGACCCGACGTTGATGTTCACCAATGCGGGCATGAATCAGTTTAAGGATATCATTCTGGGTAATGCCACTCCGAAGTGCAGAAGGCAGGCTGACTCGCAGAAGTGCCTGAGAGTGAGCGGTAAGCACAACGACCTGGAGGAGGTGGGACATGACACCTACCACCACACGATGTTTGAGATGTTGGGCAACTGGTCGTTTGGTGACTACTTCAAGAAGGAGGCCATCTCGTGGGCTTGGGAGTACATCGTAGATGTGCTGAAGATTGACCCGAAAGACCTCTATGCGACGGTGTTTGAGGGCAGTCCTGAGGAGGGTTTGTCTCGTGATGATGAGGCTGCCAGCATCTGGGAGCAGTTCTTGCCGAAAGACCACATCATCAATGGTAACAAGCATGATAACTTCTGGGAGTTGGGTGACACAGGTCCTTGCGGTCCTTGCTCTGAGATTCATGTGGATTCTCGTTCCGAAGAGGAGAAGGCACAGGTGCCTGGTCGTGAACTGGTGAACAAAGACCACCCACAGGTGATTGAGATTTGGAACTTGGTGTTCATGCAGTACAACCGCAAGGCTGATGGTTCTCTCGAAGGTCTGCCAGCCAAGGTGATTGACACAGGTATGGGCTTTGAGCGTCTGGTGCGCACATTGCAGGGTAAGACCTCCAACTACGATACAGACGTGTTCCAGCCACTCATCAAGGTGCTGGGCGATATGGCTGGTTGCCAATATGGTGAGGATGAGAAGAAGGACATTGCTATGCGTGTGGTGGTTGACCACTTGCGTGCCATTGCTTTTGCTATTGCTGATGGTCAGTTGCCATCTAATGCAAAGGCTGGTTATGTGATTCGTCGTATCTTGCGCCGTGCTGTGCGTTATGGCTATACCTTCCTCGGTCAGAAGGAGGCATTTATCTACAAACTGGTGCCCACGCTTGTGGATGAGATGGGTGAAGCCTTCCCAGAGATTGCTGCTCAGCAGAAGTTGGTGATGAAGGTGATGCAGGAAGAGGAGAGTTCATTCCTCCGCACGTTGGAGAATGGTATCAAACTCTTGCAGGGTGTCATTGATGAGACCAAGGCAGCAGGCAAGACTGAGATTGCTGGTGACAAGGCTTTCACGCTGTTTGATACCTTTGGTTTCCCACTCGACTTGACTGAACTGATTTGTCGTGAACAGGGCTTGACGGTGGATGAGAAGGGCTTTGATGTTTGCATGCAGGAGCAGAAGAACAGAGCCCGCAATGCTGCTGAGGTGAAGTTGGGTGACTGGGTAATTGTTGACAACGGACAACAGACAACAGACAACGGAGTGGAGGAGAGTGAGTTTGTGGGTTATGACTACACGGAGCATCCTGCCCACATTATTAAATACAGAGAGGTGCAGCAGAAGAAGCGCACAGCCTATGAGGTCATCCTCGACAAGACCCCATTCTATGGTGAGATGGGTGGTGAAGTGGGTGACACAGGTGTGCTGGTCAGCGAGAATGAAGAAATCAAGGTGCTTGACACGAAGAAGGAGAATGGTCTTTCCATTCACATCGTGGACAAACTCCCAGAGCAGCCTGAGGCAGAGTTCATGGCTTGTGTGGATGTGGAGCGTCGCAATGCTATCGAAGCCAACCACACTTGTAAACACCTGCTCGATGAGGATCTCCGTGAGGTGGTGGGCACCCATGTGGAGCAGAAGGGCTCACTCGTGACTGCTGAGGGCTTGCGTTTCGACTTCTCTCACTTTGAGAAGGTGACACCTGAACAACTCCGTGAGGTGGAGCACATCGTCAATGCTAAGATTCGTGAGGATATTCCTCTGAAGGAGTATCGCGACTATCCTATAGAGAAGGCAAAGGAACTCGGTGCCATTGCCCTGTTTGGTGAGAAATATGGTGACAAGGTGCGTGTGGTACAGTTCGGCACCAGTGTTGAGTTCTGTGGTGGTTG
>JBGUGM010000181.1:0-6477 GCA_045111535.1 Bacteroidaceae bacterium | reverse complement strand
CCCTTTCGATGGCGGCATTGATGTTGCCGATGATGTCGCGGTAATGCTTGGTAATGTCGTTCTGAATGTCGATAACGACAAGTGCTTTGTTGTTCATCTTATTCATTTTTTCCATCGTTTCAACATTGGGAAGAAACCTCTCATCATCTGCTTGTATTCCTCCTTGGTCATGGGTTTGGGCATATTCTTATTCACTTCATCGACAAACTGAGCACAATGCTCTATCATCTCGTCCATCGTACACTCCTGCAAGAACTTGCCGTCCTTGCAGCAATACTGGGAATAGTCGAAGTTTGTGCTGCCATCAGCGTTTGTTCCACAGTCCTCGATACGGGTCAATGGCATACCACAACTCTGGCAGAACTGAGGGAGTTGTCCAGGCTGGAATGCTTTCTCCTTCTGAGGGAAGGTGGTTTCATATGCCTCGAAAGCCTCTGGATTCTCGTCGGCTACGAAATAGCCCTTGTGTGGACAGTAAGTCCCCTCTCGATTGCCCCAATAGCCAGGAATCAGTTCTTGGGCGAGGAAGTAAGGCACTTCAGCATCACGAGGCTCTGCATGATAGTGAATCTTCATCTTGCTGGCAAGGTCGAAGCCTGCATGCTTGTAGAACTCATAGTTTCCTTCCATCTGCAGAAGACCAATACCCATATCCTTGGCTTTTTCTATCGCATACTTCAGCAACTTTAGACCATATCCCTTGCGTTTGTAGTCGGGATGAATGCTGATAGGACCGAAAGTCCACGAAGGGAACACCGTTCCGTCGTCAAGCATAATCTCTGCTTTCGAGAACATGACATGACCGATAATCTTGCCATCCTCCTCCATCACAAAGTCCAACTCAGGGATGAAGTCGGGATTCGTTCGATACTGATTGAGCACGTAATGCTCTGTGCATCCAGGACGATAGACATTCCAGAATGCTTCACGCGTAAGGTTCTCCACCTCACGGAAATCTTTTGTTTGTTCTAATCTAATGTTCATTGTTTATCATTGTTTATTTCATTTTCGCCACAAAGATAACACTTTCCATAGAGTCTTGCAAATTCACGTCACTAAAACTCCACTCGATAGGCAATGTTTGGGAAAGTCAGCGAGGTGTATTTGTCCACCACCTCATGGCTCCTCAAGTCGAAGGTCTGCCCGTGGAAAGTGCGCATCTGCAGGTATTCGAGGATGAAATGATGGGAAGTGCGCTTCTTATTGATGGTATATTTGACAGAGAAAGCGTAACCTACATTCATTTTCATCTGACGGCTGTAAGGATCGGCGCCATCGTCTTCTGGAATAGACTTGTCGGGGCGCTCCATCACATCCTCATAAGTGAGTCCATCTGGCATCGGTGTGTAGCGATCTCCACCCATCAGCGTGAGTCTGCCGTTGACACCAAAGATGTTCTTGCGGGCATGCCCCACCATCCATTCCTTACCACCTAAAATGTTCGTGATGTAACCTCGGTCGTGGCGCGAATGGTGCCACTGACCTTGTGCGTCACAATACTCAGACTTAAACAATGTGGCTGTGAACATGCCATAGAAGCCATCTTTCAGGTAGCGTTCCAACGTGAGGTCAATGCCGTAGTTGCGACCTGTTCCCTCGTTGACCAGCGCCCTGTCTTGAAAGAATTTGCGGTGATTAATGATGGAGTACGTACTACCCTGCTCCACAGGCACATCGAAAAGCCACTGCCAGTAAGGCTCTATCTTCAGTATAGCATTCTCTCCCAAACGCTGAGCATAGGAGGCTGAGATATAATGAGAACGAGTCAGACCCAAATCTTTGTTGGGATTCTTTCCTTCCATCGTCACGAAATATGAATCGATGGTTTCCTTGCGGCTATTCATGGCGTATGCCAATGAGAGCGTGCTGGATGCGGAGGTCTTGTATTGCATGCTGACACGAGGCTCAAACAGCACCTGGTTGTTGAGGTTGAACCACATGACATTGGCTCCAGCCACAGCGGTGAGACGATGAGTCAACGCAATTTTGTGATTCGTGTAAAAGCGAGTGAGACCCGTGTTACCTTCTGATTCATAGACACGATACATGGGACCGCCCACCACCTTGATGTAGTCTAACCATGTGCAGAAATCCATGTGCTGATGATTGACGCCGTTCTGCATGGTGTAACGTGAAGAGAATTTGTGCTGATGCTGCACGTCGGCAATCAGGTTCCATGAAACATTACGACCAGACATATCAGGCATCTTGGTCAACTGTTCGTCATAATCGTTCTGTGACAATCTTCGGTAATCACCCGTATAGGCAATGCTGGAACGGAGCGTTCCGCCTGTCTTGAAGCGATAACTATGATTGACGCCCAATGCCCAATTCTTCTGACGCGACCACGAATCATTCGAGTCCCACAACGTCTCCCAATCCGACACATCGGGCACTTCGTTTTCGTAGTTGTCAATCAATCCCGTAAACCACACGGCGAACGTACCAGCCTTGGTGGTGGGGAGATTAAATTTGAAACTCAAATCCTGATAGTCAAGTGTCTCCTCCTCCATGTTGATGGCATGCAGTTTCTTGGCGATTTCTAGGAAACTGTAGCGGTAATTCACCAGATACGACGCTTTGGAATTCTTGCCCAATGGACCTTCAGAAGCGAAATCCACTCCCAATGTACCCACTTGTACGGCATGCTCATATTTACTATTGTTACCCACACGCATCTTCATGTCAAAAGCACCCGAGAGGGCATTGCCAAACTCTGCAGGCATGGCACCCGTCAGGAAGTCGCTGTTGGCAAGCACCGTACCATTCAACGAAGTGAACACACCACCACCCGCTTCTGTGATTTCAGCGAAGTGATTCGGATTATGGATTTCGATACCTTCCACACGCCATTGCAACATCTGGGGTGAATTGCCGTGAATCGAAATGCCGTTGGTGGCTCCGCCTGTGGCAACACCTGCAAACATCGAGGCGGTACGGGCTGGGTCTGCCATTCCACCAGCATATCGCGTGGCTTCCTCCACACTAAACATGCGAGCACCCACCTGTGCCATCTCATTGAGTGGCATCTGCTTGTTCACACGAGGCTTGACCACCACCTCACCAAGTTCTGATATGTTCTCACGCATACGCAGGTTCAGCACTAATTCTTTACCTGACGAAAGCAATTGCTCCTTCAGCAGCACCGGCTCATAACCGATGAAGGTGGCTCTCACCGAGTGTCTTCCTACAGGTACATTCTCCACTACGAAATTACCGTTCAGATCCGATATGGCTCCCATCGTAATTCCGTTTTCAACTGTGATTGTCACGCCAGCCATTGGCTCGCCAGATGCCACGTCGCATACTTGCCCTCTGATATTCTGCGTGGCTTGTGCCCTCATCATTGTGGGCATCAGAAACAACATCACCATTGTTGTCCCTAAAAACATCTTTTTCATCTTTCCTTTCACTTGATTAAGTATTCAAAATCGAGTGCAAAGGTACACTCTTCTGCCCGTACCACCAAATATTTGGGATATTCTGCATGCTTTTGGGATGAATGACAGAAAAAATCCGTACCTTTGTGGCCTATATGAATAAAGGACGGAAAGAAACGATCATAACACGTATCATTAGCACCACGTTTATGGTGGCAGCATTGGCTGTGTTCAAGCCCTTCGGATTGGATGCGTGGCAATGGCAAGCATACGTTCATCTGCTGGTGTTGTGGGTGTTGGGAATCATGAGTTGCATGCTGACAGAAGGTGTACTGAAATATGTCGTCAAGAAACCAAGATCCATCGAACACGGAGTCAGTTACATCATCCGTCGCAACCTCTGGTTCCAAATCATCAACACGCCATTGGTTGCGCTGCTCATTTGCCTCTATCGTCATTTTGCCATGAGTGATAAGATAGGAAGCAACCAACTCTCGTGGAGCAATTATTTCGAGTCCTTGATTATTATCGCCTTTTGTTCTTTCGCCATCGGATTGTACTGGCGTTTCAAATATCGCAGCCGATATCTGGCATCCGAACTGAGAGAAACAAGGCAATTGAACGAGCAATTACTGAAATCGCAGGAATCAGCGAATGTTTCACAACCTTCTTCATGTATCACACTTACGGGTACCACCAGCGAAACCCTCACACTTCCTGTTTCCGACCTCTTATACATTGAGGCTGTGGGCAACTACATGAAAGTATTCTATCTGCACGAGGGTCAAGTGCGTGATGACATGCTCCGTGCCACCTCTAAACAGATAGAGGATCAGTTGCACACCTATCCCATGATTGTCCGTTGCCATCGTGCTTTTCTCACCAATCTCGGACAAGTGGAACAAATCGTTTCTCATTCTGGCACCACCCAACTGCTCATCAAGCATTGCCACAAATCCATTCCCGTTTCACGCAGCAACATGGCACAAGTGAAGGAAGCCATCAAAGGTGTGTGAATCGAACTCAACAGAAACATTACAAATAAACAAAAAAGAGAGGCTAAAAAGCCTCTCTGGAACTGTCAAAAGTGCGGAAGGAGGGGGATTCGAACCCCCGGTACGGTAACCCGTACGTCAGTTTAGCAAACTGGTGGTTTCAGCCACTCACCCATCCTTCCGGAACTGTGCGTTCTGAATTGCAAGAAGAGGTGCGCAAAGGTGCTCCTCTGTCAATTGCGAGTGCAAAGGTAGCACAAATTTTAGATACGACAAAATAAAATCGAGGAAAAATTCGTACCTTTGCCGAAAATTTTTGGTACACATTATTTATAATAGACATTTATGCATACAAGACAGGAGAAGATGGAGGCATTTGGGCGTTTGCTCGATGTGATGGACGACCTCCGTGAGAAGTGTCCGTGGGACAGGAAACAGACCAACGAATCCTTGCGCCCCAACACGATTGAAGAGACTTACGAACTCTGCGATGCCCTCATCAAGGAGGACAATATCAATATCTGCAAAGAACTGGGTGATGTGCTGCTCCACATCGTCTTCTATTCGAAGATTGGCGAGGAGAAAGGGACATTCGATGTGGCTGACGTGTGCCACAAACTTTGCGACAAACTCATCTTCCGTCATCCTCATGTCTATGGTGATGTGGTGGCAAACACCCCCGATCAGGTGCGACAGACTTGGGAACAAATCAAGACCAAGGAGAAGGATGGCAACAAGACCGTACTGTCTGGTGTACCTGATGCATTACCCTCTCTCGTCAAGGCTTATCGTATTCAGGACAAGGCACGTAATGTGGGCTTCGATTGGGAAGAACGTCGCGATGTGTGGAAGAAGGTGAAGGAGGAAATCACGGAGTTCGAGAACGAAGTGGAAACACTCTATAACAACGCTGAAACCGAAGAAGCGAAGGCTGCTGCCAAGCAACACGCCACCGAGGAGTTTGGCGATGTGATGTTTAGTCTTATCAATGCAGCCCGTCTCTACAAAATCAACCCTGACAACGCCCTCGAACACACCAACCAGAAGTTCATCAAGCGCTTTAACTACGTGGAAGCCAAAGCAAAAGAAAAAGGCCAGGACTTGAAAGACCTGACCTTGGAACAAATGGATGCTTGGTGGAACGAAGCGAAAAAACTCGGCTAAACCACCAAGAACAAACGTCTAATCAAAGAAATTGGGCTTGCGTTTGCGGGCTTCTTCCAAAGTCACCATGCCGGACTCCCCTTCTGCTTTTTCTGCACGGAGTTCGGCATACTTTTTGTCCAATTCATCGGTCAATTCGGCTCTTGTGTCGGGATTGAGCAGACGTGCGCTGGCGATGACATTCTGCGAAGCATCCTTCATCCACAGCACGGGACCATGATAGACAGGAGCAATCTTGAGGGCGGTATGGAGTTCGCTGGTCGTGGCACCACCAATCATGATGGGGATATTGGCACCTCGTTCTTCAAGGGCACGCGCCACATTCACCATCTCCTCCAGCGAAGGGGTAATCAAGCCAGAAAGCCCGATGATATCGACGTTTTCTTCGATGGCTTTATCCACAATCGTCTCTGTGGGCACCATCACACCCAAGTCGATGATTTCGTAGTTGTTGCAGGCGAGAATCACACTCACGATGTTCTTGCCGATTTCGTGTACATCACCCTTCACGGTTGCCAGCAACACCTTTCCTGCCTTCTGCGCACCTTCCGAACGGCTTGCCTCGATGAGCGGTTGCAGAATGCTCACGGCTTTCTTCATCGTTCGTGCCGTTTTCACCACTTGTGGCAGGAACATCTTGCCGCTTCCGAAGAGTTCACCCACCGTATTCATCGCATCCATCAACGGACCCTCGATAATCTTCACGGGGTTGTCATATTGTTGAGTGGCTTCGTCAAGATCTGCCTCCAAGTAGTCACCAACACCCTTCACCAACGCGTGTTTCAGTCGTTCCTCAAGGGTGCCGTTTCGCCAATCATCAGCAGCGATCTTTGGTAAAACTCCCCCATTTCTAAGTACTTCTTTCTCAGCATCTTTTTCTGCTTTGATTCGAGCAGCAATTTCAATCAGATTTTCCGTTGCATTGGGCGTGCGATTGA
>JBGUGM010000180.1:0-13284 GCA_045111535.1 Bacteroidaceae bacterium | reverse complement strand
TCATGAGTGGATTGTGGAAGATGTCGGGTGGACATTTCTCTTTGTTGACTTCCGACATCAGCCTGATTTTCGACATCCAACCTGCAGCAGAGCCTGGATGTTATTGGATTGCGACGGTCGGAAATGGTATTTTTTACTATAACCTTTCGGCTGGAACGTACATTAACTATACCCCCGAATGGAGCCAAGGCGATGAGGGCAGGCGTATCATCGGCAATTCCTACACCTATACCGTCATGCCTTTGGATGACAAGCTGTTTGTGGGTACATCGGGTGGATTGACCATCTGCCAGCTGGAGAAGAATGGCATCATCAAGAAGCCAAGCACCTTTATGTTGGACGGTTTGGCAGTACGTCATTTTGCTGTCTCTGCTGATAAGAGCACCGTTTGGATTGCCACCAATGGTGGACTTGTCCGAATGGATGTGAAGAGTCAGAACACTTATATCTATACGAAGGAAAATAGCGAGTTACCTGTCAATGGCATCGAGTCGTTATGTCTGGTTGACAAGCAACTTTGGATTGGCACCATCATGGGGCTTTCCTGTATGGATGTCAGCACTGAGCATGTTGCCACTTTCTATGCCGATGACGGCTTGCAAGACAATGAATTCTGTCGAGGCACAGTGTTGTCGATGGATGGGAAGGTATACTTTGGCGGTATTAGCGGCTTGACATATTTCGACACAAAGGGAATGGACAAGTGGCGAAATGGAGGTCATCGCTTGCATCTGCGTCTGGTGGATGTGTTGGTGGATGGAAAGACGGTGCATCAAGGGGATATGTCGGGCAGTTATGAGATGTTGCAAGGTGTGCTGGATGATTGTGCCCGATTGGATTTGTGCCATACGGAGAATCAGTTCACCTTGGAACTGGATGTGATAGAACTGAATAATCAGCATGTGACTTACGAATATAGCGTGAATGGTGGCGAATGGTTGAATCAGGGAGGCAATAACTCTCGTATTATCTTTGCCAACCTGTCGCCAGGCACCTATCACATCAAGGTGCACGCTTTGGCGATGGGCACCATGAGTGAGGAACGTGAGTTTGTCGTCACGATTCACCCCGCATGGTATGCTTCCATCTGGGCAAAGATTATCTATCTCCTCTTGTTCCTCGGACTTTGCTGGTTTGCCTATGAGTATGCGATGCGTCAAGTTAGGTTGCGTCGCATCATGGCACGCAACCGTCAGCAACGCGAACTGAATGAGGCGCGCGTGCAATTCTTCATGAATATCAGTCATGAGATTCGCACCCCTATGACGCTGATTCTTGCTCCATTGGAGAAAATGATAGGTCGTGATAAAGACCCTGAACGTCAACGAAACTACTTGCTGATGAAGGAGAACTCGAAGCGTATTCTCCGATTGATTAATCAGATGATGGATGTGCGAAAGATTGAACAGGGTAAATTCCTGTTGGACTATCATCCTGTGGAACTGGTGCAGTTCCTGCAGGGCATCTATGACGTATTTTCAGCCAATGCACAGAGCCGAAACATTCAGTATGAGTTTGTGCATGAGATGGATCGCTTGCAGGTGTATGTGGACCCCGACAACATGGACAAGATTGTGATGAACCTGTTGTCGAATGCCTTTAAGTTCACGCCTGATGGTGGCAAGATTACCTTGCAGTTGTTGGATAAGGGTACAGACTTTGAAGTGCGGGTGGCAGACTCAGGTGTGGGCATTCCAGACTCAGAGAAGCAGAAAGTGTTTGAACGCTTCTATTCAGCCAAGCACCAGAATGGCTACATGGGTACAGGTATCGGACTGAACCTGACCTCCTTGTTGGTAAGGCTCCACAAGGGTTCCATCACTATTGAGGATAATTCTGACGAGAAGGGCACTTTATTTATTGTGACCATGCCAGTGGGTGACGAATCGTTGAGGGTGATTCAGCAGGAGTCTCTGTACGAGGTGAAAGAAACGGTAGCAGAGGAGGAAAAGGCGGATACCGCATCCTTGTTCACCTTCGAAAAGCCCGCAGACACGCATAGGAAACATGCGCTGCTCGTTGAAGACGATGAGGCGATACGTCAATATGTGCAAGGAGAACTTTCCTCAGAATTGGCAGTGCAGGCATGTGCTAACGGGCAAGAGGCATGGGATTATATTGTCTCACATCCAGGTAAGGTGGACATTGTTATCAGCGACATTATGATGCCAGTGATGGACGGCATGACGCTGTGTCAGAAATTGAAATCCAACTTCAACACCAATCATATTCCTGTCGTGCTGGTAACAGCTTTGGGCAATGATGCAGATCGCATTATTGGTATCTCCAATGGCGCAGATGCCTACGTGCCGAAGCCCTTCAACATCGATGTGCTCCGCACCACTGTCATGCAGTTGTTGGAGACACGCCAGATGTTGCAAGGCAAGTTCCATGGCGATAAGCAGCAGGAAGAGCATATTGATAAGGTGGAGATGGAATCACCCGACGAGAACCTGATGAAGCGTGTGATGAAGGTCATCAACGAAAATATGGACAATCCAGAACTCTCCGTTGAAGTTGTGGCAGATAAGGTGGGTATCAGTCGAGTGCATTTCTATCGTAAGATGAAGGATTTGACAGGACAAGCACCACGTGACTTTGTCAAATACGTTCGACTGAAAGAGGCAGCCCGTCTCTTGGCAGACAAGAACTACGACATCACAGGTGTCAGCGTTGCTACAGGCTTCAAGTCCCTCTCCGCCTTCTCCACCAGTTTCAAAGCCCTCTATGGACTCACTCCTTCCGAATGGGTCAAGCAGCACGGGGATAGTTGAAAGTTAACAGTTGAAAGATGACAAAAACAAAAGCCGCTCTTCTCACGAAGAGTGGCTTTCTGACTAATTAACTAACTAACTAATTATTAACCTATTTATGCTTTACTAACTTTTTCTGGCGCAAAGTTACGGACTTTCCACAACATGCCTTTTATCGAATGTTTCAATTGCTTCTTCAAATGTCACTACCCCGTACTTTCTCAAAATGTAACAAAATTGAAAGAAATATGTATCACGACAGACTATTTTGTGAGTAATCATGTGCCTCAACCCAATAGATGGATGCGTCGGTCTCTCCGTAACATGAAGAAAATGAGATAGAACACCGTGCTTCTGTCTGCGGTCTTAAAAAGGACAGCAATAATGTTTGTGGAAACATAAACAACCTTATAAGGAAACAATGGCGGCCTACCTTTCGATGTTACATGACCATTTCTATAATAATAGATAGCAAAATTATCAATTGTCAGTTGTCAATTATCAATTAAAATAACTACCTTTGCAACATTAAATGTTACTAAAGCATATGGACAATTTGAAAGAAAAGTTCCCCGTTGTGGATGAGGATGGGCGCGTGATTGGCTCTGCTACACGGGGTGAATGTCACAATGGTTCACAGATATTGCACCCCGTGGTGCATTTGCATGTGTTCAACTCTGCGGGTAGCCTCTACTTGCAGAAACGTCCTGAGTGGAAGGACATCCAGCCAGGAAAGTGGGATACGGCGGTAGGAGGACATATTGACTATGGTGAAACACCTGAAGAGGCTTTGCGGCGTGAGGTGCGTGAGGAATTGGGTGTCACCGATTTCACGCCAGTGTTTGTTGATAAATATGTGTTTGAAAGTACTCGTGAACGTGAGTTGGTCTATGTTCACCGTACCACCTACGATGGTTCTATCAGTCCTTCCGCAGAGGAACTGGACGGAGGTCGCTTCTGGACGATAGAGGAGATTCGTGAGGCGATGGGGCAGGGTGTACTCACCCCTAACTTTGAGAGTGAGTTCCATCGCTTCATTTCTTAAATGTCATGACTACCCGTTTCGCTGAATAAATCTGCGGGTTGGTTGAATCGATTTGCATATATACCTCCCTTTTTCATATCTTTGCAGCAGAAATTAAAAATATCTAAAACTGCAAAAGAATGAAAAAGATTGCTTTACTAATGATGGTGATGGTGGGAGTGCTGACTGTGCATGCTGACGGCACGTACTCCTACCTAACCTTTCAAATGTCTGACGGAGCAAAGGTCTCAGTCAACACGGAGTCGCTGAAACTGACCATCAGCGGAAACACGCTGAAGGCGGGTAACCAGCAGTTCACCCTCACGAATCTCACCAAGATGTATTTCTCTACATCTGATGAAAGCACGACCACTGGCATTGAGGAGGTGACCAGTGCAACTCTTGATGACGCCATTGAAATCTACGACTTGCAAGGACATCAAGTCATGAAAGCGCAGATGCGTAAAGGTGTGTATATTGTGAAGACCAAGGAAAGAACCTGTAAAATTGTTGTGAAATGAACCGTATCTATGCACTCTTTACAGTCCTTGTGCTCACACTTGCAGCCACAGGACAGACGCTGAACGTGAAAGTGGGCAGCGTCACTTATCAGTTCCCTGCCTCTCAGACAGATGAGATGACTTATGCCAACGGCAAGACTCTGACCATTATGGGCAAGACATTTACGCTCAGTGAGATTGATGCGATGACTATTGATGACGCAGAGGTGAAGGACAATTCTGTTGGCATCACCTATGATGGATCCACAGCCAACGTGACGGTGGCTGGCAATGTGGCACAATATGTGGATGCCATCATCAGTGGGGCACATGTCAGTATCAACCAGACCAATACTGCTGCTATTGATGACGATGAAATCACTTACACCCTCTCTGGCACCACCACCGATGGCGAGTTCTCGCTTGCAGGTTCTTATAAGTGTACCATTGCACTGGCAGGTCTGGCACTGACTAATCCTGACGGGGCTGCCATCAACATCACCAACAAGAAGCGCATCCAACTCAGTGCCAAGAAAGACACCGAGAACACGCTGACTGACGGTTCGAACGGTTCGCAGAAGGCTTGCATCTATAGCAAGGGTCAACTGCAACTGCAGGGCAACGGTACGCTGATCGTCAAGGGCAACACGGCTCATGCCGTCAAGAGCGGCGACTATATCAGCGTGAAGAACCTGACGCTGAACATCACCTCTGCAGTCAAGGATGGTATCAGTTGCAATAAATACTTCCAGATGAAGAGCGGCACCGTCAACATCAGCGGTGTGGGCGATGACGGCATACAGGCAGACCTTGAGGAAGATGACGATGCCACAGACGAGACCGAAGACCACGACGACGAGAACTCTGGCAACATTTACATTGAGGATGGCACCATCAACACCAAGATTACGGCAGCGGCAGCCAAAGGTATCAAAAGTGCAGGTGATATGAAAATCAGTGGTGGTGACATCACCATTTATAATAGCGGTGCTGGTGCATACGATGCCAGCGAGCAAGATGCTAAGGGTGCAGGGTGTATGAAATCAGACAAAAACATGATCATTAGCGGTGGCACTATGAAACTGACAGCAACAGGTTCTGGTGGCAAGTGCCTCAAGTCAGATGGCTTGATGACCATTACCGATGGTACCATCACTGCTGCCACTACGGGTTCGAAGTACACTTATAGCAGCAGAATGACAGCATCGCCCAAAGCCATCAAGAGCATAGGGGCTATGACGATTAGCGGTGGCACTATTGTGGCGACATCCGCAAATCATGAAGGCATCGAGTCCAAGAGCACGCTGACCATCACAGGAGGTTCTGTCTATGGGGCAGGGGGCGATGACGGCATCAACTGTGCCAGCGACATGTATCTGAAGGGTGGGTACATCTTTGCCCGCACCACAGGAACAGGTACAGGAGCAGATGGTTTTGATGCCAATGGCAATCTGTATGTGCAAGGCGCCACCGCCTTTGGTATCTCCCACGGCAATCCCGATGTGGCTTTCGATGCCAATAGCGAAGGCAATAAGAAACTTTACCTGCAGAGCGGCAATCTCGTCGCCATTGGTGGTGTGGAAAGTGGAGCCAGCCTCACGCAGACCTGCTACTCCACCTCTTCATACACCAAAGGCTCATGGTACGGACTCTACAGCGACGGCACCTTGGTGCTCGCCTTCCAGATACCAACCAGTGGTACTATGGGCTCCAATCTCATTGTCTCCACCTCAGGCACGACAACACTCAAGTCGGGCATCACTGTCAATCGTGGCACCGAGATATGGAACGGACTGGGCTATGTGGATGCCACGGTCACAGGTGGCTCCTCCGTCAGTCTCTCCTCCTATACAGGTGGAGGCGGTGGTGGCTTCTCGGGTGGAGGCGGTTTCCCTGGTTGGCGTTAATACAATAATTACCTGTTTCATACGTTATTGGATATGAACAGAATATATTGGATGAAGCAGTCAAAACAGGAGAACCTGATTTACTTGGCAGTGTGGGGCTTGCTCTTTGCCTCCCCACTGCTGAGTCTGTATGTGCGCACACTCAGTGACTCCAACCTTGTGTTCGACTGGACGGAAGTGCTCATCGTATGGCGCAAGTTTGTCCCGTTCTTCCTGTTATTCCTCATTCATAACTTCCTGCTGGCACCCCTGTTGGTGCATGGACACAAACGTGTGGCGTATTTCTCCGTCATGGCAGTCATCATTGCGGCATTCACCTTCTACCAATGTGCCAACAGACCGAAAGGTGGAGAGCGCCGTGAGCACAGACCCCCTATGGAGCAGAGGGATAGACATGAACCCCCTCCTCCTGACAGACATAGACCTCCTCGGGCAGAACGTCGTCCAGACTTGCCGCCTCCCATCATTGGCGAGCGTGATATCCTGGCTGTTGTTGTGCTCATCCTGATGTTCGGGGCCAACTTGGGCATCAAGGGCTATTTCCGCACCCGTGCCGACCGCAAGCGGCTTGCCGAACTGGAACACGAGAACTTGGAGCAGCAGTTGGAGTATCTGCGCTACCAGATCAATCCGCATTTCTTCATGAATACGCTCAACAATATCCATGCCCTCGTTGACATTGACCCGGCGAAGGCACAGGAAACCATTGTGGAACTTTCGAAGATGATGCGTTATGTGCTTTATGAGGGGAATCGCCAAGGTGTGCCGCTGACAAAGGAACTGGAGTTCATCCGCACCTACGTCAAACTGATGCAACTGCGCTATACGGAGAAAGTGAAGATTACGCTTGATATGCCTGAGACGGTTCCTGACCGCCAGATACCGCCACTGGTGCTCATCACCTTCATCGAGAATGCCTTCAAGCATGGTGTCAGTTATCAGCGAGAGTCGTTCATCGAGATGAAGATTGCGCTGGGGAACGACTCGCTGCTCTTCTCGTGTCGCAACTCGAAGGTAGGGCAACAGCCAACAGACAACGGGCAACAGCCAACAGACAAGGGTGGGGTAGGTCTTGTCAATGTCCGCAAGCGTCTTGATCTGCTCTATGGTCATGATTACTCACTCCACATTGACGACACCCCCGACATTTTTGTCGTTGGACTTGTCATACCCCTCCAATTATCAACTCCTAACTCCTGACTCTCCACATGATTCGTTGTCTTGCCATCGATGATGAGCCTCTGGCTCTCCAGCAACTTGTCGCTTATATCCGCAAGGTGCCGTTCCTCGAACTTGCTGCCCAATGTCAAAGTGCTGTGGAAGCCCGTTCGTATCTGGAACACGACACCGTCGATGTCCTTTTCTGCGACATCAACATGCCCGACCTCAACGGCATGGACTTTGTGAAGTCGCTTGCTGTGCCGCCACTCATCGTCTTCACCACCGCTTATTCCGAATATGCTGTGGAAGGCTTCAAGGTCAATGCTGTCGATTACCTGCTGAAACCCTTCGGATTGCAGGATTTCCAAAGGGCTGCCAATCGGGTGAGGGAAAGACTGGAAGAAAAACCTGTCAACTCTCAACTCTCAACTGTCAACTCTCAAGATGATGTCCTCTTCCTCAAGACAGACTACCGCATCGTCAAGGTCTGCCTTTCTGACATCCGCTACATCGAGGGTATGAGCGAGTATCTGAAGGTGTGGGTTGAAGGTGACTCCAAGCCCATCATCACCCTCCTCTCTATGAAAAAGATGGAGGAGCGGCTCCCTGATTATTTCATGCGCATCCACCGCTCCTACATCATCAATCTCAACAAGATTCAGGAAGTGAACAAAAACCGTGTCATCATGGACGCCAAGACCTATCTTCCTGTCGGTGACCTATACAAAGATGCCTTCCAAGCATATATAGAAGGTAAATTCTTAGGCAAATAGATACTCATCCTATGCACTTCCAGCATTTCTACATAGAGAAGGGGCAGGGTCCTGCGATGATTTTCCTGCATGGCAATGGGGAGAATGGCGAGTATTTCCAGGCACAGGTGGAGGAGTTTTCTCAATTCTTTCATGTCTATGCGATTGACACGAGAGGGCATGGGAAGAGCCCGAGAGGTGATGCGCCCTTCACCATACGGCAATTTGCGGAAGACCTCTTGTGCTTTATGAATGAGCATCAGATAGACAAGGCGCATCTGCTGGGCTTCTCCGATGGTGGTAACATCGCTATGGTCTTTGCCCTCCAACATCCCGAACGTGTGAATCGTTTGATATTGAATGGTGCCAACCTGAACGCTGGTGGTGTGAAGAGAAGTGTTCAGATTCCGATAGAGATAGGGTACAGAATTTCCCGATGGTTTGCCAATACAAGTGAGTCTGCCAAACGCCATGCGGAAATGCTTGGATTGATGGTCAACGCCCCCAATGTGTCACCTGCAGAACTCGCCTCCATTCAAGCGAAGACGTTAGTTATTGCAGGGACAAAGGACATGATTAAAGAGGAGCATACAAAGTTGATTGCATCAAGTATTCCTGATGCAAAACTTGTGTTCATCAAGGGCGGCCACTTTATCGCGAACAAGTGTCCCCAAGAGTTTAATAGGGCAGTGCTGGATTTTCTGAGGTGAATCAAAACTTTTGCGAATAAACTTTTATGACTTTAGGCAGTCTTACCCAAAGACAGCGTAAAAGTAAAAATGTAAAAGAAAACTACCTCAATGAAAAAGATTGTATATTTATGCTTTATATGGACTATTGCAGTTTGTAACATTTGGGCTCAACAAACGACTGTGGAACAACTCAGCATCACAGTTGATTCTGCGTTGAATGCTCAGCGTAAGGTGACGGCACACATGACCATGGACGGTTACGATGGTGCCATCGGTATCAAGTTGCGTGGCAACAGTTCGTTAGGATTCAATCAGAAGAAATACACCATCGAGTTGCGTGATGATCAAGGTAAGGATGTGGAGGCATCGTTGCTGGGTATGCCTACCCACAGCGACTGGGTGTTGTTGGCACCCTATAGCGATGTGTCGGCAGTACGTGACCCGCTGGCATTTCAACTGTGGCGTGACATGGGGCATTGGGGACCGCGCACGCGGATGGTTGAACTGACGCTGAACGGTGAATATCGTGGCATTTACATCCTCTCGGAAGCCATCAAGCGTGGTGAAGAGCGTGTGAATATCGCGAAGATCAGGAAGAAAGACGTGTCGGGACTTGATGTGACGGGTGGTTACCTGTTGCGCATCGACACCTACAATGAGGATGATGCCACTTTTACATCGAAAGTTCCAGGCATTGGCGAGGGCAACATGTCCACTCAAGTCATCTGGTCGTGCATTTACCCGAAGAAGAAAAAGTTGACACCTGAACAGTTTGACTACATCCAAAACTATGTGGACACCGTAGAGCAGGTGATACAATCGGAAGGATTTGCTGATCCGAAGACGGGTTATGCCCGTTACATTGATGTGCCTTCGTTTGTTGATTACTTCATCCATACCGAACTGAGCCTCAATGCTGATGGCTACAAGCGCAGCGCTTATTTCTACAAGGAGAAGCAGAATGCGGACGGCACAGGCGGCAAACTGGTGGCAGGACCTGTATGGGACTACAACTTGGCGTATGGCAATGCGAATTTCGCCAATGCTGACAATATCGAAGCGTGGAACTTCGAGGGTGCCAGTAACAATCCTACACCAGCCATGTGGCAACGTCTGTTGCAAGACCCGGCCTTCCGTAAGGCTGTGAAGAAGCGATACATGGCGTTGCGAAAGAACGTGCTGAGTGAAAAGGCGATCAATGCCTATATTGACCGCCATGCCCAACTGTTGGCTCCCTGCCTCCAAAGACACTTTGAGACATACCCTGAATTGCTCGTTACTGAAGAGGAGAAGAAGCAGTTGCCCAAGTCTCAACCATTCGGAACTTTCCCTCCGATGGGTGGCTTCCCGATAATGGGAGGGTTTCAGATGCCCGATTCCGTTCCGCAGTTCCCTGGTGGCTTCCCGATGATGGGAGGTTTCCCACCTATGGGTGATTTTGGTGGCTTTGGTGGCTTCAATGCCGTTGGTATGTTTGCGGCTTATCGTGTCAGTTCTTATGACGAGGAGATAAAGATATTGAAGGAGTGGTTCGCTAATCGTCTTGCGTTTCTTGACCGCAACATTGAGCGGTTCGACAAGGATTGGGAACCGCGCATTCAGGAGTTGAAGGAGACCAGGATGCCGCAGTTCAATGGTGGTTTCCCCTTTTTTTGAATTTACTTGATGGCTTCAAGTAGTTGGTTGCAGATGCTCTTCATGCCACTAATGGAAGGGTGTCCGTTCTGCTTGTCGATGTCGTGCAATTCAATCAGTTGGATGTTGTAGTGCTTGCAGATTTCACGCATGGACTCATTGATGGGCTCTCTGAGTTCAGAGTTCAGCAGGGAGTAGATCTGAGCCTTGGGGTAGCGCTTCTGGAGCATATCCAGCAGACATGCCAGAGCAGGGCGGAAATTCTTGCAGTCCTCCTTTGTCCAGTCGGCATACTGGTATTCGCCTATAGGTGAGTTTGCCCAAGCATCGTTTGTTCCACCAAAGATCAGGATGATGTCGGGGTTGCCCAGTTTATCCACACGTGAGATGAAATTGTTGCCAGAGGAATCCATCCTGCCGTATCCCGTGCCGCAGATGGTGGAGCCGCTCCATGAGTTATTCGTTTCCAACTCATACCCTTTTGCCTTGATGTAAAGGTCCCACCATGTTTGGGACACCTCCTTCACGTCATTGTTGTTATTGGGGTAGTATATGGCATAACCCTCGGGAATCATCCCTTCGAAAGTTGAATACGAGTCTCCGAGTATGGACACTTTCTTAGTCTGTGCAGACACTGCCACCGTAGCGATAGCCAGCATCAGGAAAACGAATAATTTTTTCATAATGAAGTGCTTTGTGATGTGATGTAATAACTTTTTAATGATAAGCAAACATTTTTCGTTGCAAAGATAGTTATTTTTTCTCATTCTTCACTACCTTTGCAAATATAACGTATTAGTTCTTTTGAAAAATGATGAGAAAAGTAAGTGAACAATGTCATTTGTGGATTTTTGTATGGTTCATCGTGTGTGCGATGCAGGTGACGATAGGGCATGCACAAGGTTTCCGCAATCCTGTGCTGCCAGGATTTCATGCTGACCCGAGCGTGTGTCGGGCTGGCGATGATTTCTATCTCGTGAACAGCACATTCCAGTATTTCCCCGGTGTGCCAGTGTTTCATAGCAAGGATTTGGTGAACTGGGAACAGGTGGGCAACTGTCTGTCGCGCCCCTCTCAGGTGGACTTGAAAGGTACCGATGGCAACAGTGGCATCTATGCACCGACCATTCGTTATCACAATGGGCGTTTCTATATGGTGACAACGGTGTACCCCTCACGTCGCCATTTCTATGTCTGGACAGACAATCCTGCTGGTGAATGGTCCGAACCTGTCGTGATAGACTTTGCCATTGGCAGTTGTGACCCGACACTCTTCTTCGATGATGGCAAGTGCTATTTCTTGTGGAAAGAGGGTGACATCAAGATTTGTGAGATAGACGTGGAGACAGGGCGTCAGTTGGGTGAGATTCATCATCTGGGCACGGGACTTGGTGGACGCTATCCCGAAGGACCGCACATCTACAAGAAGGATGCCTACTACTATCTGCTGTTGGCAGAAGGGGGCACAGAACATGGTCATCATGTGAACATCCTTCGCAGCAAAAGCCTCTTCGGTCCCTATGAACCGAATCCAGCCAATCCCATCCTTTCGCATTTCAACATGAAGATGCAGAACAGCAACATCCAAGGTTTGGGACATGCCGATCTGATACAGGCACCCGACGACTCATGGTGGATGATCTGTCTGGGTTATCGTACCAGCGGCTATCTGCAACACGTGATGGGACGTGAGACGATGCTGGCACCCGTGCAATGGGAAAAAGGAGGTTGGCCTGTGGTGAACGGGGATGGTACGTTGCAGATAGATATGAAATGCAACACGCTGCCCTTAGTCCCGTTGGCACAAGACCCTGTCAAGGAAGAATTCAATTACGTCAATCGTCAGGCTCCCAAGGACAGTTACCACTCTTTGGGACTTCCGATGGGCTGGATGAGCCTTTGCAACCCCGACTACACCCATTACTCGCTGACAGAACGCAAAGGCTTTCTGCGTCTCCGTCCCAGTACGACCAACCTCAGCGAAACAGCCTCTCCTACGTTCGTGGCTCGTCGTCAGACGGAACTGAACTTCTCTGCCACAGCATTGCTTGACCTTTCTCATCTGACAGAAGGCATGCAGGTTGGCATCACTGCTTATGCCGCACCATTGAATCACTACGACGTAGTGGCAGAGAAAAGAGACGGTAAACTGGTCATCAAATCCAATGTCCGTCTTGGTCAGACCAGCCACACAGAACGTGAAATTCCTTTGAGTGGCAATCAAGCCTATCTGCGCATCACTTCCGATCAGAACTACTACTACATGATGGCATCAGCAGACGGTGTCAACTTCTCTCAGTTGGCAAAGATGGAATACCGATTCCTCAGCACCGAAACTATTGGTGGCTTTACAGGTGTCATGCTCGGACTCTTCGCACAGAGTGGGGAGGCGACAGACGGTTATGTGGACGTGGATTGGTTTGAATACAAATAAGGAATAGAAGTGTCATACAATCAGATGAAAACAATTACAAAGGAGAAATTCATGATTTATCGCAGAGACGCGAGGAAGGGTGAGCCCACCTATTCGCCGAAGTCACACTCTGCACCCCATTTCGTTGGGCACTACGTAGAGGGAATGGAAGAATGGGCATCGTGGTACTGCTTCAACAAGAAGGAGGATGGCACATACGAAGCCGAACTTGATGAAGCATGGAATGAAGGCAGTCACAATGGCGGGGGAACCATTAACGTGGATATACCCCAAGAGTGGTTCAACCTTTCATACAATGACTTCCTCGAACGTGTCATCACCCTGGCCTCTGCTAAGCATTATGGTTTTACTGTAGATGACCTGAAGGAAAGAAAAGGACTGAAAGAGTTCTTCGGATATAAGTAAATTTTTTGAGATATGCAAGTT
>JBGUGM010000179.1:0-6013 GCA_045111535.1 Bacteroidaceae bacterium | reverse complement strand
CATGGTAAATGGTACATGAGATGGTTCAGAAGTTGTCAGTAGAGAACAGCATATTCTTGCCGCAGGTGGTGCAACTGATTCAGGAGGGGCACAAGGCGACGATTATCGCACGGGGCAACAGCATGCGCCCATTCATCGAAGATGGCAGGGACAAACTGGTGTTTGGCAAGGTTGATAGCCTCTCGGTGGGTGATGTGATACTGGCAGAGGTGACAGAAGGGCATTTCGTTTGCCACCGCATAGAGAAGCTAGTAGATAAAATGGTGACGATGCGAGGAGATGGCAATGTGGCAGGCACGGAAGTATTTCCCGAAGCGAATGTGCGGGCGAAACTGGTGCAGGTAGTGCGGAAGGGAAAGACCTACACTCTGGCAACCTCAAAGGCATGGAAGTTCTATTCCTCTGTATGGCCCAAGTTGCTTCCTGTCAGGAGATACCTTCTTGCATTATATAGGCTCTTGTGGTTGCATCAGTTGCCTCAAAGATTTGTACATCAATGATATATTAATAGATATGAAGATAAAGAACGGTTTTGAATTGCGCACTATATGTGGTGAGAACATCATCATTGCACATGGAGTGGAGAACATTGACTTCACGAAAGTCATCACGCTGAACGAGTCTGCAGCCCTCATCTGGAAACAGGTGGAGGGAAAGGACTTCACCGAAGAAGACATGGTTCAGATCTTGCTCGATGAGTATGAGGTGGAGAAGTCTCAGGCACAAGAGGATGTGAAGCAACTGCTTGCCTCATGGCAGAAAACAGGGATGGTGGAGAATTGAGGGAAGAGTGAAAAGTGAAAAACGAAAAGGGAAGATGGCAAAGGTACAGATAGAGGCATCGTGGCTCGAAAAACTTCAGTCGGAGTTTGACAAACCCTATTTCGAGCAATTGATTCAGTTCGTCAAGGCTGAGTATGCACAGGGAACATGCTATCCCCCTGGCGCATTCATCTTCAATGCCTTTAATCTCTGTCCGTTGCCGAAAGTGAAGGTGGTGCTCATCGGACAAGATCCTTACCACGAGCCCCAACAGGCACATGGCTTGTGCTTCTCTGTCAACGATGGTGTGCCATTTCCTCCTTCTCTCCGTAACATCTTCCAAGAGATACAGACAGACCTTGGCAAACCCGTTCCGGCATCAGGCAATTTGACTCGATGGGCTGAGCAGGGTGTCTTGCTTCTTAACGCCACTTTGACCGTTCGTGCCCACATGGCAGCCAGTCATCAGAAACGTGGTTGGGAAGAGTTCACTGATGCGGTCATTCGTCTGGTCAGTGCCGAACGCGAACACGTCGTGTTCATTCTCTGGGGTAGTTATGCACAAAGCAAGGCACCACTCATTGATGCCTCTAAACACTGCATCCTGCGTTCTGCACACCCCTCGCCATTGTCTGCCTATCGTGGTTTCTTTGGCAATCATCATTTCAGCCTCTGCAACCAATACTTGCAGCAACATGGGGTCACTCCCATCAATTGGTAATTCTCTTATGAAGCAGATATTGATTCTTATATTATTAGTCACTTGTCAACTGTCAACTGTCCATTGTCTTGCTCAGACCTCCGACTCCTTGATGGCTGCTCATTTGCGGGCAAAAGGAGTGAAGATCTATGACGGCAATTCCGTGCAACTCCTGAAGACGGGACACGACAAGTTTGAGGATATGTTCGAGGCAGTACGCAATGCCAAGTCCTTCATCCACCTCGAATACTTCAATTTCCGCAACGACTCCATCGCAGGACTTCTCTTTCATCTTTTGGCTCAGAAAGCCGCTGAAGGAGTCGAGGTGCGTGCGCTCTACGATGCCTTCGGCAATGCCTCCAACAACCAGCCTATCGATGCTCAGATGCATGATTCCATTAATGCTTTGGGCATCAAACTGGTCAAGTTCGATCCTCTTCGTTTCCCGTGGGTCAATCACATCATCCCTCGTGACCACCGCAAGATTGTGGTCATTGATGGCAAGATAGCCTATACGGGTGGCATGAATGTGGCTGATTACTACATCGAGGGCATTCCTGGGATTGGCGAATGGCACGACATGCACATGCACATCGAGGGTCCCGTTGTCAACGAACTGCACAATATCTTTTGCCGTATGTGGAAGAAAGCGACAGGCGAAACCATCCGTGGCGAGAAATACTTCTTCCATCACGAGGCAGAGCCAGACAATCAGCGCATAGCCATCGTTGACCGTCATCCCTTGCGTAGTGCTGATGCCATCCGTGATCTCTTTGCCGAGATGCTCAACACGGCACAGCACAAGGTGCTCCTCATCAATCCCTATTTCGTGCCTACTCATCGGGTACGAAAGGCTTTGAAGAAGGCAATTGATCGTGGGGTGGATGTGCAGATTCTCCTTTCTGCCAAGAGCGACATTCCTTTGACCCCAGAAGCCTCTCACTATGTGGGTAACAACCTTGCCAAACGGGGTGCTAAGGTGTATCTCTTTTATGGTGGTTTCCACCATACGAAAATCATGATGGTTGATGACCTCTACTGCACGGTTGGTTCCAGCAACATGGATGCGCGTTCCCTCCGATGCGATTACGAGGTCAACACTGTCATCTTCAGTAAAAAGACCACCCAGGAACTGACGGACTTGTTCAACGAGCAGTTGAAGTCGTCCACTCCGATGCAGAAAGGCTATTGGAGCACCCGTTCCACTGGCAAGAAGTTCCAAGGCTGGTTCGGCAACCTGCTTACTCCTTGGCTTTAATAACAATAAAAGATAAACAAGAAGGATGATGAAGAAGATACTTTTACTTTTCGTTGTTAGTTTTTCGTTGTTAGTTTCCTACGCTTCCAACCCCAAACGTGAGTTTCGTGGCGCATGGATTCAGTGTGTCAATGGTCAATACCTCGGCAAGACGCCAGCACAACTTCGTCAGATGCTGTCCGACCAACTTGATACCCTCCAGCAGTGTGGTATCAATGCTATTCTCTTTCAGGTACGTGCCGAAGGTGATGCCCTCTACAAGTCCAATTATGAGCCTTGGTCACGTTATTTGACAGGCACACAGGGTGTGGCACCTGCCGACGGATGGGATCCCTTGGCATGGATGGTTGCTGAGTGTCACAAGCGCGAAATGGAGTGTCATGCATGGATTAATCCTTACCGTGCCAAGACTAAGGGTACCACTGCCTTGGCGCAGAATCATGCCGCAGTTCGTCATCCCGAACGTATGTTCGAATACGATGGTTTATATATCTTCAATCCTGCCATTGCCGAGAATCGCACCTACACTTGTATGGTGGTCGAAGACATCCTCACACACTACGATGTCGATGGCATTCACATGGACGATTATTTCTATCCTTATCCTGTCAAGGGGCTTCCTTTGCCCGACCAGTCCTACTATCAGGCAGACCCGCGTGGTTTTTCCTCCATCGAAGACTGGCGACGTGACAACGTCAACCTGCTCATTCGTGACCTCCACAACTTGGTGCGTGAGGTCAAGCCATGGGTCAAGTTTGGCGTTTCACCCTTCGGCATCTACCGCAACAGCCCTACAGGACAGAACTGCAAAGAGGGTAGTGCCACCTCGGGTACACAGAACTACGATGACCTCTATGCCGACATCCTCTATTGGGTCAAGCAAGGTTGGGTAGATTATAACATCCCGCAAATCTATTGGAATTTGGGCACCAAAGCCGCTGACTACGAGGTGCTCATCAATTGGTGGAACGACTACTGCGGAGGTCGTCCACTCTTCATCGGGCAAGACATCGAACGTACCGTTCAGGGTGTTGACCCCACCAATCCCAATTCCCATCAGATGCTCATCAAGTACAACCTCCAACGTGCTCTTGGCAATATTCAAGGCTCATGCCAGTGGTATGCAGCAGCCTGTGTCAACAATCCTGGCAACTATCGCACGGTGTTGCAACAGGTTTATCATTCCACACCAGCCCTGCAACCTCTCATGCCGTTCATCGACAAGAAAGCGCCAGCCAAACCCAAGAACGTGCAGTTGTCCAAGTACGCCATGACAGGCACCGTCCTCACATGGGAAACGCCGCGTGCCAAGAAAGAACTTGACCGTGCTCGTCAGTTCGTTGTCTATCTCTTCAATCCAGGGGAGAAAATCAATTTGGAAGATGCTGAGCGCATCATTGCCATCACCAGTGCCAACACGCTCACCCTTCCAGCCTTGCCCAAAGGCTCTACCTTGGTGGTCACTTCACTCGACCGCCTTCACAACGAATCCAAACCTGTGAAGGTGAAACTTTGAGGTTTAATCCAAGAATCTTTTACAAAGCCCTTTGAATTCCTCTATGCGTCTGTCACGGAGGAAAGGCCACCAGCGGCGTACATTCTCACTGCGTTGCATATCCACATCGATGACAGCCACCGCTTCTTCATCCTTCGGGGCTTGGTAAAGAATTTCGCCTTGTGGACCAGCCACAAAACTGCTACCCCAGAATTGAATGCCCTTCGTCTGACCTGATGGGTCGGGTTCATGTCCCGTACGGTTCACCGCAATGACCGGCAATCCGTTTGCCACCGCATGACCACGCTGCACCGTCATCCATGCCTCACGCTGACGCTCCTGTTCCTCAGGCGTGTCCGATGATTCATAGCCAATGGCAGTAGGGTAGATGAGCAGTTGCGCTCCTTGCAGTGCCATGAGTCGGGCACCCTCTGGGTACCACTGATCCCAACACACCTGCACACCCAGACAACCTACACTCGTCTGGATGGGATGGAAACCAAGGTCACCAGGGGTGAAATAGAACTTTTCATAGTAGGCAGGGTCATCGGGAATGTGCATCTTGCGGTACTTGCCAGCCATTGTGCCATCTCGTTCAATCACTACGGCTGTGTTGTGATAGAGTCCTGTGGCACGTCGTTCGAACAGCGAGGTGACAATCACCACACCCAACTCTTTCGCCAGTCGTCCGAAACGCTCTGTCGAAGGTCCTGGGATGGTTTCTGCCAAGTCAAACAGTTCCGTATTCTCCGTCTGACAAAAATACAGCGAGTTGTGCAGTTCCTGCAAAACCACCAGTTCCGCACCCTTCTGAGCCGCCTCTCTGATGCCAGCCTCAATGCGTTCGAGGTTCTTTGCTACCTCCTTCTCGCATCGGTGTTGTATGATTCCTATCTTCATGAAAAGTCTGTTGTCTGTTGTCCGTTGTCTGTTTATGCTGCAAAGGTAGTAAAGAATTAGGAATGAGGAATTAGGAATGAGGATTTATTTGCTATTCAACGTGTTTTTTCACCACAAAAGTAACAATTCCTAATTCCTCATTCCTAATTCCTCATTAAAAAATTAAACAATTCCTCATTTTTTACTACCTTTGCAGCATGAGAAAAGTATTGATTGATGCGCACACCCACACAGTGGCATCAGGACACGCATACAGCAGTCTGCAAGAAATGGCGCAGGCAGCAGCAGACAAAGGCTTGCAAGTGCTGGGCATCACCGAGCATGGTCCCAGCATTCAGGGCACTTGCCCCATCGTCTATTTCCGTAACATGTTCGTCGTACCTCGTCAGATGTACGGCATCCGCATCCTGATGGGGTGCGAAGTCAACATCCTCGACACCAAGGGCACGCTCGACCTCGATGACGAGTACCTTGATCGTCTCGACATCGCCATTGCAGGCATCCATGAGCGCTGTTTCCATGCAGGCACCAAAGCCGAGAACACCGAAGGGATGCTCAACGTGATACGCAATCCCAAGATTCACATCATCAGTCATCCAGGCGACGGCACTGCCGAACTTGACTTCGAGCCTCTTGTCCTGGCTGCCAAAGAGTCCCACACCCTGCTCGAAATCAACAACCACTCCTTGGCACCCCAGCGTCACAAGGCAGAAGCCCGTGCCAACAACCTCGAACTTCTGCGGCTCTGCAAAAAATATGACGTCCCCACCATCCTTGGTAGCGACGCCCATATCTCTTTCCAGATAGCCGACTACTCCCGTCTGCTCCCTCTTCTCGAAGAGACCCAATTCCCCGACGAACTTATCCTCAATTTCTGGCCCGACAAGTTCTTCGACTA
>JBGUGM010000178.1:0-1500 GCA_045111535.1 Bacteroidaceae bacterium | reverse complement strand
GATTCAGGTTGGCTCTTTTGTGTCATGGCTTGTATGCCAACGTGACGAAGAGGGAGCAGCAGATCATCACGAATTTTGTGAAGTGGTTCTGCACCGTTGACCTCAGAAACAGCCTCTACCAGTTTGGAGAGCGCTACAATGAGGTACAACAGAATGCCAAGAAGGCAGGCATCTTGCACAGCCCTATCTTTGAGAAGATGGCTGACGAATTCACAAAAGATGAACTGCGTGTGGTGCTGCAAAGGGCATACATCAAATCACCTGTCAAGCAAGTGATCCACTTGTGGTACAAAAACAAACTCATCGAGAAGAGAGGGGATGTTTACGTGAAAATAAAAATGAAAAAATAAAAAAATGAGAAACTTATGAAAATCAAAGCAAAAGATGTGGAAGCCATACTTTGGATTCTGCGAGAGATTATCACATTGTTGTTAAAAATAAAGAAGGAGGACAAGAAAGATGGGAAAGTACAGTTGGAAAACGAGAGTGATTGACACGAAATCACTCTATCCGAAAGCCCCAAGAGGCTACAGGAACAATAACCCGCTGAACATTCGTTTCAACGAACGTAACGCATGGCAGGGCATTTTAGGTCGTGATAAGGAACACGGCGGGATGTGTGTATTCGAGTCCCCGAGATGGGGCATCCGTGCCGCTTTCAAACTCTTCGAGTCCTACCAGAAGAGGAGCAACAAGCGCACCGTTCGGGATATGATCACCCGATGGGCGCCACCTCAGGACAATAACCACACCGAAAACTACATCAGGAGGGTGTGCGAGTACATGAAGTGTGAACCTGAGTTCATCCCTCACTTCGGTACTGCTGAAGAAATGCACGACTGCATCCGAATGGTGAAAGCCATGTGCCTGGTGGAAAATGGCATGGACTATAAGCAATTCATCACGGAGAGCGACTTTGTTGCAGCATACAAGATGGCTTTCACTTACAATTCCAGAATTGACCATGCGGAGCCTGACCTGAGTGCAGACTTCAACGATGATGAGATTGATACAGTCACCACTTACGGTTTCTATTATGACGAACAATGTAAAGAAAGGTATTTGAATGGTACGCTTTAAGTTAGAACGGCAGGTGAGCACTCCAGAATATACACTGGGTGTGCTCACTGATCAACAAACAGGTTTCAAGTGCAAAACACTGGAAAAGGCTGTTTTCGATGGAGAAGGAGAGTTCAATCCCATGTTCTACGCTGTCAAAGAGGGTGAGTATCCAATGAAGATTGTAGATATTGGGCATCGCTTCACTTTCGGCTTCCGTTTCAGCGGCACCTACCGCAATGCCAGAATGGAAGGAAAGCCAAGACAAACAGACATCTTCCCTGGTAGTATCTGTGTAGGAAAGAAATTCGTGGAGAGAAAGGGCTTGGAAGGTGGCGAAGAGGTGCAAAATGTCATATCAAACCTGATAGACCATCTGATTGCCACAGGTGACATCAACCCCCGAACGGCTGCCAACGACATCCGTATTACTATTGTGCA
>JBGUGM010000177.1:0-1995 GCA_045111535.1 Bacteroidaceae bacterium | reverse complement strand
GGTACCCGTAGAAGGGATGTATGCCTCGGGCTGGTAGTAGTCGTAGTAACTCACATAATATTCCACCGCATTGTTGGGAAAGAAGGCTTTCATCTCCGTATAGAGTTGGTGCGCCAAAGTCTTGTTGTGACTGAAGATGAGGGTCGGTTTGCCCACGTTCTGGATGACATTCGCCATCGTGAACGTCTTACCCGAACCCGTCACACCCAACAACACCTGTGCGGGGAGACCCTCCTTCACACCTTGCGTCAGTTGCTCGATGGCTTGGGGCTGGTCACCTGTTGGTTGGAATTTTGATATGAGTTGGAAATTCATCTATTCTCCCTTTTGAACTGCAAAATTACGATTTATATCCGTAAATTATCTCTAAATATCCTGTTTTTTTCTAAAGAAAAGTAAAAAATCAGCCCCAAATGAAAAATAACTCTCAACTCTCAACTCTCAACTCTCAACTTTTTCGTACCTTTGCACCCGAAATATCCATCACGAATGAAGAAAGCATTGACAATCGCGTTGATTTCGGTACTGTTGTTGAGTTCCTGCAACTCCTACAACCAACTGCTGAAATCGACTGATTATGGTTATAAATACGAAGCTGCAAAGGAATATTACTTTTCAGGACACTATACCTGGTCCTATCAGCTGTTGGAGGAACTCATCATGGTCATGAAGGGTTCCGACCGTGGTGAGGAGTCGCTTTTCATGTTGGGCATGTGCTTCTACAACCTCCGCGACTATGAGACAGCCAGCATGTATTTGGATCGTTACACCAAGACTTACACCAAGGGCGAGTACACGGAATTGGCACGTTACTACAGTGGCAAGGCATCGTACATGCAAAGTCCTGACCCACGTCTTGACCAATCCCCCACTTATGCAGCACTGAACAAACTGCAGGAATTCCTGGAGTTCCACCCTTACTCTGATTTGAGCGAGGAAGTGAACGACATGATGTTTGAATTGCAGAACCGTTTGGTGCAGAAGGAATACGAGAATGCCCAACTCTATTATAATTTAGGAACGTATGTGGGCAACACTATCTATGGAGGTAACAACTACGAGGCCTGCATCATCACTGCAGAGAACGCCTTGAAAACCTTCCCCTACACTCGCCTGCGTGAGGACCTCTACATGATGATTCTGCGAAGCCGATACGAACTGGCACAACGAAGTGTGATTGAGAAAAGTGAAGAACGTTTCCTGCAAGCCATTGACGAATATTACGGATTCAAGAATGAGTTTCCGAACAGCAAATACATGAAGGAGGCAGACCAAATCTTCAAACGTTGCTCTGCCAAGGTGAAGGTAAAGGAAGATTAAGCAATGAATTAAAACAAAGATAAACAAGATAACATTATGGATTTCAAAAAGACAAATGCACCAACGACAACAGTGACACGCAACTTGATGGATTTAAGCCGTGACACTAACAATGTGTATGAAAGCGTAGCGATCATCTCCAAGCGTGCCAACCAGATTGCCGCAGAGATGAAAGATGAACTCAGCAAGAAATTGGTAGAGTTTGGTGCACACACGGACACCCTCGAAGAAGTGTTCGAAAATGAGGAGCAGATTCAGATCTCTCGTTATTACGAGCGTCTGCCAAAGCCTACCCTCATTGCCACTCAGGAGTTCTTGGAGGATAAGATTTACTTCCGCAATCCTTCCAAGGAATCTGACAGAAACCTCTAATCCTTATGATTCAGCGAATACAGACCGTTTATCTGGCACTGGTTCTCATCCTCTCGTTCGTGGGACTCATCTCCACCATCGGGGAATGGACAGTGGCGGAAAATGTCGTCGCCCATTTCAGCAACTTCACCTTTGGTGCTGAAGGCGCCTTCAAGCCATTGGACTCCACTTGTGGGCCTTGGTGCTTGGGCGTATTGCTCATCATGGTGATGTTTTTGAGTTTGATGAGCATCATGCTGTTCCGAAAGAGGATGCGCCAGCTGAGACTCACCATTTTCAGCACTATCCTGTTGGTGGGTTATG
>JBGUGM010000176.1:0-12062 GCA_045111535.1 Bacteroidaceae bacterium | reverse complement strand
ATGGCAGATAGATTATTTATTTTTGACACGACGCTGCGCGATGGCGAGCAGGTGCCTGGATGTCAACTGAACACGGTTGAGAAGATTCAGGTGGCTAAGCAGTTGGAAGCGTTGGGCGTGGATGTCATCGAGGCTGGTTTCCCTATCTCCAGCCCTGGCGATTTCAACAGTGTGGTAGAAATTTCGAAGGCAGTCACTTGGCCTACCATCTGTGCGTTGACCCGTGCAGTGGAGAAGGACATCGACGTGGCTGCTGAGGCGCTGCAGTATGCGAAGCACAAGCGTATCCACACAGGTATCGGCACATCGCCTTCACACATCAAGTTCAAGTTCAACTCTACCCCAGAGGAAATCATCGAACGTGCGGTGGCTGCGGTGAAGTATGCCAAGAAGTACGTGGAGGATGTGGAGTTCTACGCTGAGGATGCCGGTCGCACGGACAACGAGTATCTGGCTCGTGTGATTGACGCTGTGACGAAGGCTGGTGCTACGGTATGTAACATCCCTGACACAACAGGTTTCCGTGTGCCGAACGAATATCACGAGAAAATCAAGTATCTGTATGAGCATGTGGATGCCTTTGCTGCCGGCAAGTCCATCCTCTCGACTCACTGCCACAATGACCTCGGCATGGCGACTGCCAATACGGTGGCAGGTGTGCTGGGTGGTGCGCGTCAGGTGGAGGTGACCATCAACGGTATTGGTGAACGTGCTGGTAACACCTCTTTGGAAGAGATTGCCATGATATTCAAGACTCACCCAGACTTGGGCATTGAGACGAATATCAACACGACAAAGATATACCCGACAAGCCGTATGGTGTCGAGCCTCATGAACATGCCCGTGCAGCCAAACAAGGCGATTGTGGGTAAGAATGCGTTTGCACACTCCAGCGGTATTCATCAAGATGGTGTGCTGAAAAATGCTTCAACATACGAAATCATGGATCCGAAGGATGTGGGTATCGATGACAATGCTATCGTGCTGACAGCTCGTTCTGGTCGTGCTGCCCTGAAGCACCGTCTGCACGTGAACGGTGTGGAGTTGGAAGGTGAGAAACTCGACCAGGTGTATGAGGAGTTCCTGAAACTCGCAGATAAGAAGAAGGAGGTGACAGATGATGACATCCTCGTGTTGGCTGGTGCAGAGCGCAGTGCCACGCACAACGTGAAACTCGACTATCTGCAGGTGACTACTGGTAAGGGTGTGCGTTCTGTGGCATCTATCGGTTTGCAGGTTGCCAACGAGCACTTCGAGGCTGCTGCATCGGGTAATGGTCCTGTGGATGCTGCCATCAACGCCCTCAAGTGCATCATCAAGCGCAAGATGACCCTGAAGGAGTTCACCATCCAGGCACTCTCGAAGGGCTCAGACGATATGGGTAAGGTGCACATGCAGGTGGAGTACAACAATCACCTCTACTATGGTTTTGGTGCCAACACCGACATCGTGACCGCTTCCGTCGAGGCTTATATTGACGCAATCAATAAATTCAGAGGTTAAGCAATGGGAAAGACATTATTTGATAAGATTTGGGATGCCCACGTTGTGCAGAATGTGGAGGATGGTCCTACACAACTCTATATCGACCGCTTGTATGCGCACGAGGTGACGAGTCCGCAGGCGTTCGACACATTGAGAGATAAGAACATTGGGGTGTTCCGCCCTGATCATGTGGTGGCAATGCCCGACCACAATACCCCTTCTGACCAGCAGGAGGTCATCAATGACCCTGTGGGAAGAAAGCAGGTTGAGACGCTGAAAGCCAACTGCGAAGAGTTTGGCATCAAGCACTTTGCTATGGGTACGAAGGACAATGGTATCATCCATGTGGTGGGTCCCGAGAAGGCACTCTCGTTGCCTGGTATGACGATTGTCTGTGGTGATTCCCACACCAGCACACATGGTGCGGTGGGTGCCATCGCCATGGGTATCGGCACGAGTGAGGTGGCTCAAGTGTTGGCTTCACAGTGCATCTTGCAGAGCAAACCCAAGACCATGCGCATCAACATCGAAGGTACGCTGCCAGAGGGTACGACTGCGAAGGATGTGGCTCTCTACATCATGGCACAACTGACCACTTCGGGTGCTACGGGTTATGCGGTAGAATATGCAGGTTCTGCGATTCGCAACATGAGCATGGAGGGACGTCTGACCCTCTCTAACCTCTCTATCGAGATGGGTAGCCGTGCAGGTTTGATTGCTCCCGATGAGACCACTTTTGCATATCTGAAAGGTCGTGAATATGCACCTAAGGGTGAAGATTGGGACAAGGCAGTGGAAGAGTGGAAAAAACTCTACTCTGACGAGGATGCCGTATTTGATAAGGAGGTGACTTATCGTGCAGAGGATATTGCACCACGCATCACATACGGAACAAATCCTGGCGCTGGCATTGCTGTTGATGAGTGCATCCCGACATTGGAAGAGATTCCAGAGGCAGACAAGAGCCAGTTCCTCTCGATGCTCGAATACATGCAGTTTGAGCCTGGTCAGAAGTTGGAAGGTGTGCCTGTGGATTACTGCTTCCTCGGTGCTTGCACCAATGGTCGCATCGAAGACTTCCGTGCATTCGCCTCTGTGGTGAAGGGTAAGAAGAAGGCTGACAATGTGGTGGCTTGGCTCGTTCCTGGTTCATGGCTCGTCCGTCAGCAAATCATCGACGAGGGCATTGACAAGATACTGGAAGAAGCAGGATTTGAACTTCGTCTTCCTTCTTGCTCAGCATGTCTTGCGATGAATCCTGACAAGGTGCCAGCAGGCAAACTCGCCATTTCCACCAGCAACCGCAACTTCGTAGGTCGTCAAGGTCCTGGTGCCCGCACCATCCTTGCTTCGCCTCTCGTTGTGGCAGCATCAGCAATCACAGGAGTAGTAACTGACCCAAGAAAGTTGTAAGATTATGGCTAAAGAAAAATTTGACATCATCCAGTCAACCTGCATTCCTATTCAGATTGACAACTGCAATACCGACCTCATCATCCCTGCCCGTTACTTGGCAAGTACCACACGTGACCCCAAGTTCTTCGGCGATGCCTTCATGCACGACCTCCGTTTCGATGCAGAGGGCAATCCTGTGGCAGACTTCGTGATGAATCAACCCGAATATGCAGAAGCACCTCGTAAGGGTGTGCATGAGATTATCGTAGGTGGTCAGAACTGGGGTTCTGGTTCCAGCCGTGAACATGCCGCATGGGCAATCGCTGGTTATGGCGTTCGTGTCGTCATCTCCAGTTCCTTTGCCGACATTCACCGCAACAACCTCCTCAACTGCTTCGTGCTGCCTGTGATTGTGAGCAAGGAGTTCCAGCAGGAACTTTTCGACAGCATCAAGGCGAATCCTCAGACGGAGGTGAAGGTGGATGTGCCCAACCAGACGGTGACGAATCTCGCTACTGGCAACTCTGAGCACTTCGACATCAACTCTTATAAAAAGTACTGCCTGATGAATGCCTACGATGACATCGATTTCCTCCTCTCGAACAAAGAGAAGATTGAGGCATACGAAGGGAAGGAGGAAGAAGTGACTGTGGAAAAAAGCGACTTCCAAGAGCCTGTTCCCACGTATGTGGAGGCTACTGAAGAAGCGCCAAAGGCAGATGAAGAGGTGCACGAAACCCCTGTTGAGGTGGAAACTCATTATGAGAGTGAGCCTTTCGTGCCCAAGAGACTGTTGCCCATCAATCGTGGTTTGGCATCGTTCTTCTTCCTCAGCATAATCACTCTGGGCATCTATGGCATCGTGGTTCTTGCCAAGATTTCAAAGGAAATCAACACAGTGGCTACGAAGTATGATGGCAGAAACACGACCAACTACCTTTGGGTGCTCCTTTTGTGGAGTTGGCTGACAGCAGGTATCGCTCCACTTGTATGGTTCCACTGCATCAGTGACCGTATCGGTAACGAGTTGCAGCGTCGTCAGATTCCTTATTCTTTCGGTGCCTCTGACTACTGGCTCTGGTGCGTGTTGGGTGCGCTTGTGGGCTTCCTCCCATTGGTATATACCCACAAGTTGTTGAGCGCGATGAACATGCTCAATGCTGATTACAACCAGAAGGGATAACGTTTCTCATATATATAAAATACAAGCGGCACTAAGTTCGATGACTCGGTGCCGCTTGATTGTTGTTAAGGGGATGAACGATTATTTGATGTACTGCATAATCAGATCCACCACTTCGTCTTCTGTGTGTCCTGCCATAGAGATGACCAGATCGTAGTTGCGTGTGTCGTAGCGTGAAGTCTTGGCATAAGTGCTCACGTAGTTCTCACGCATCTTGTCCACCTTCATGATGACTTTTTGCGCTTTTTCCCAACTCATGTTTTGCTTCTGCGCTACACGCTCGATGCGTTGTTCCATCGGAGCTTGAATGAGGATGCTCAGATGATTGGGGTGGGTGCGGAACACAGAGAAGCCCAGACGACCAGCGATGACACATGACTCTGCTTCAGCGATGTTCCTCAGAATAGACTGCTCAGTCTCATACATCTCATCAGTTGTCAGCACATCAGGTTCATCAAGCACAGAAGTTTGGTTGTCGTACATGCTCTTAGCCTTCTCGGCAAGGAGGAAACTACGTGCGAACTCTGCCCACCAACTGTGGTTGCGTCCTTTCAGGTTCTCAATTTCTTCCACGGTGAGATTGTATTTCTCTTCCAAAGCCTTGATGAGTGCCTTGTCGTAGAACTGCACACCCAGTTTGGCTGCCAGTTTTTCACCGACTGTACGACCACCACTACCTAATTCGCGGTTGATGGTGATAACAAATTTCTCGTTCTTGTTCATATTCGGTTATATTTTTTACTTGTAGCACTTCCAGATGCTATCAATCTTTGCCTGTGGCAATTTCTTGGTGAAGAGGCTGACAATCAACACGACAGGGAAGCCACCCACCATGGCGATAGCACCACAGTCGATAGGGTTGAAAGGAGCATCCTTACCCAACAGCATGTTGACAACAGTGAATCCAACACCCCAGATGAAGCATGCCCATACAGATGCTGTCGTCATACCACGCCAGTAGAGACCCAAGAGGAATGGTGCCAAGAATGCACCTGCCAAAGCACCCCAACTGATACCCATGAGTTGGGCGATGAACGTTGGAGGATTGAGGGCAATGAGTACGGAAATGGCGATGAAGAAGACGATGAGCACACGCATGATGACCACCTTGCGACGCTCAACCTTTTCAGCCACCTCGTCGTCAATCTCACCACCTTTCACCTCTTCTGCAGTAGCACGCTTGTCGCGATAGATGAGGTCGAGGGTCATGGTGGAAGAAGAAGTGAGCACGAGAGATGCGAGTGTGGACATTGAAGCAGAGAGCACCAACACCATCACAAGACCAATGAGAAGGTCTGAGTCAACTGCTGTCTGGAGCATTGTGGGGATGATGTCATCGAACTTGTAGTTGTGACGTGCCTCGTTCCATACGGGTTCGCCAAAGAGACGACCGAAACCACCCAGGAAGTAGCAACCGCCAGCTACTACAAAGGCGAAGATGGTGCTGATGATGGTGCCGCGCTTGATGGCACTCTCGTCGGTGATGGAGTAGAACTTACCCACCATCTGAGGAAGTCCCCAAGTGCCGAGTGAAGTCAATACCACAACACCCAACAAACTCATCACATTAGGTCCCCAACATGAGGCGAAGTCACCTGGTTGGAAGAACTCGTAAAGTGGACTCTCGAGGTCATGTGCTGTTGGCACCACTTCCTTCATCTTGTGGAGAGCCTCAGTGAAACCACCCTGGCTGTTGAGCACGACAACAATGACAGCGATGATACCTCCGAGCATGACAATGCCCTGAATGAAGTCGTTGATGGCAGTAGCCTTATAACCACCCAAAATCACATAGACTGCTGTGAGAAGCGCCATGATGATGATACAGTACTCATAAGGAATGCCGAAGCCCATATCGAAGAGTTTGGAGATACCGCTATACACACCTGCTGTATAAGGAATGAGGAACACGAAAGCAATGATGGAGGCAGCAATGCGAAGTCCCTGATTGCCGAAACGTGTGCCGAAGAAATCGGGCATGGTGCGTGAATGGATGTGCTGAGTCATCAGTTTGGTGCGACGACCCAAAATGAGCCATGCGAGGAGTGAGCCGATGATGGCATTTCCGATACCAATCCAAGAACTGGCAAGACCATATTTCCAACCGAACTGACCTGCATAGCCGACAAATACGACAGCAGAGAAGTAACTGGTACCGAAGGCGAAGGCTGAGAGCCAAGGACCTACTGAGCGACCACCCAGCACGAAACCATCTACGTTCTTGGCTTGTTTGCGTGAGTAGATACCTACATAAACCGTCACAGCCAAGAAGATGACGGTGAGAAGAATTTTTACTAACATATTACTTGATTCTTACCTGCATTTGACACATGATGGCATGATTGGCATTGTGGGTGAACACTTTGGCAGTACCACCAGGAATGGGTTGGTCTTGAATCGATGCGCTCTTATAGACATACTGCAACTGGATGCGGCAACGCTTGTAGAACCAGTACTGAAGACCTGCAATCACCTTGTGCTGATCCATATGTTCCTTCACGTTGTAATTGAAGAAATCGTAAGAACCCACGAAGTCGAGTTTAGGCATGATGGGCACAACGCCTGTTGCATAGACACCACGGCTGGTGACATCATCATCACGACCTTCCAGGTATTCAGCACGAAGGCTGAGTGGAGAAGTTTGTGACTTGTACTGGAAACCTGCTGACCAACGATTGCGCTTGTAATCTTCGCCTGGCAGGATGTTGTTGATGTAAACCGAACGCTCTACGGCATGTCCACGACCAATCTGACCTGTAGCGACAATGTTCAACTCTTTGGTAGGACGGAACTCCAAATGACCAATAAAGTCTTTCTCGCTGTTACCATCCTTCTTGTTGACACCCTGTCCGTTCATGACAGCAGCCTTGTAGAAAAACTTGCCATCATTGGTTTCACCCGAGAACTCCAGGCCGAGGTCACGACCATACTGTGTGCCAATCAGACGGTCAGTACCGCAACCTGCCAAGTAAGTGACACCTTCTGAACATACGTCGATGGCTTCCAACTCTGTGGGAGACATGTTGTTCTCGATGGTGTAGGCATGCTTGAACTGACCAATTCTGGCGTTGAAGGCCTTGTTGTTGGTGAAACGGTAAGAGGTCCAGTACTCATGCACCACACCACCATTGAAGTCGTGCATGAACATGGCCATCCAGCGGTCGGTGATAGGGGCAGCAACCACGAGGAAGACGCGCTTCATCTCGAAGGTGTTGTAGTCACGCTTGTTGAGTTGGTCGTCGTCTGCCAAGCCACCAGTGTGCTGGTAAGTGAAACCTGCTTGAGCATAGCCGTCAATCTGGACACGCTGTGCCAAGTCTTTTGCCCAGTCAGGAATCTGTTCCCCCTTGGGCGCTTGAGCATTGATGCTGCCAATGCCTGTCAGGCACAGCAACGCGGTCATCAATGTAGATTTGAATCCCATAATCTTTGATTTTTATTGGTTTTAATTGTTTGTGTATCAAATTTTCGGGCAAAGTTACACTTTCCTTATCATTCTGCCAAAAGATTTGTGAAGAAATGTTTAACTTTGCAATCAAATTGAAAGAAAGTATGGAGAAGTACATAGAAATCATGGACACGACGCTCCGCGATGGCGAACAGACCAACAGCGTGAGTTTTGTACCACACGAGAAGTTGCTGATTGCGCGTATGCTCCTGACGGAGTTGAATGTGGATCGCATCGAGGTGGCTTCTGCACGTGTGTCTGATGGCGAGAAAGAGGCAGTGAAGAGCATCTGCCGTTGGGCTCGTCAGGGCGATATGCTTGATAGGGTGGAGGTGCTTGGTTTTGTGGATGGCAAGACCTCGCTCGACTGGATTGATGATTGTGGATGTCGCAATATCAATCTGCTCTGTAAGGGCAGTGAACGTCATTGCAAGTTCCAGTTGAAGAAGACCCTCGAAGAGCATGTGGCAGACATCCGTCAGAGCATCGACTATGCGAAGCAGTTGGGCATCAACGTCAATCTCTATCTGGAGGACTGGTCGAACGGTATGAAGGATAGCCCTGAGTATGTGTTTGGCTTGATTGATGCCTTGAAGGATAGTGGCGTAAAGCGTTTCATGTTGCCTGATACACTCGGCATTCTCAATCCTCAATTGACAGCCGCTTTTGTGAGTCAGATGGTGACACGCTATCCTGACCTTCATTTTGATTTCCATGCACATAACGACTACGACCTCGCCACGAGCAATGTGTTGGCAGCAGTGATGGCTGGTTGTCGAGGTGTTCACACGGCAGTGAATGGGCTTGGAGAACGTGCGGGTAATGCGCCTCTTTCATCTATTCAAGCTATTCTGCACGACCATGCGCATGTGCAGACTCATATCAATGAGGAGAATCTAGGTAAGGTGTCCACAATGGTTGAAAGTCTTTCTGGTATCGTCATTCCTCCCAACAAACCTATTATTGGTGAGAACGTCTTCACACAGGTGGCAGGTGTGCATGCAGATGGCGACAACAAGAACAACCTCTATTGCAACGACCTTCTGCCAGAGCGTTTCGGCAGGAAGCGTGAATATGCGCTTGGCAAGAATTCCGGCAAGGCGAACATCCTCAAAAACCTTGAAGAACTGGGCCTTGAACTCACTCCCGAACAGACACGTCGAGTGACTGACCGCATCATCGAATTGGGTGACAAGAAGCAACTCATCACACAGGAAGACCTCCCTTATATCGTGGCGGATGTGCTGAAACACTCGGCTCCCGATGATAAGGTGAAACTCATCTCCTATATGGTTTCTACTGCTTATGGATTGAAGCCAATGGCATCCGTGAAACTCGAAGTGAACGGAGACGTGTTTGAGAATTCTGCGATTGGTGACGGTATGTATGATGCCTTCATCCATGCTGTGCGCCATATCTACAAAGATCGTCTCAATCGTCCCTTCCCTTGGCTCACCAACTATCAGGTCAGCATTCCACCAGGTGGACGTACCGATGCCCTCGTGCAGACAACCATCTCGTGGACATACAACGAGCGCGCTTATCGCACCCGTGCCCTCGATGCCGACCAGACGGAAGCAGCCATCAAGGCAACCATCAAAATGCTCAACATCATTGAAAACGAAGAATAACCAGCCCATGCGCTGGGCGACTTTCATTTAAAATCAAAACCCAATTTTATGCAGAAGTACGAAAAAATCATTGTGGCAGCCATTGTAGCTGTGGGACTCTTGATGCTGGGTTTGTGCATCAAGGGTGGCATCGACAACTTTACGAACAAGGATCGCCGTGTGACTGTAAAAGGTCTGGCAGAGAAGGAAGTGGATGCCGACAAAGTGACTTGGACCATGAGTGTGCAAGTAGTGGGTGACGACTTGAAGCCCTTATTTACTATGCTCAACACGAAGATGGATGTCATTCAGCAGTTCTTGAAGGAGAAGGGCATCAAGGGTAAAGGTGAAGTGACAGTCAACACATATAATGTGATTGACAATCTGGCAAATGCATGGGGTGGCAATCAACCACGCTATCACTATACCGTGAGTCGTTCGTTGAAGGTTGTGTCGAAGGACACGAAGTTCATCAGCCAATTGCGACAGAAAGTGGACGAACTGATTGACAGGGATGTCATCTTGGATTCTGACTATGCCGAGTACGAATACACGCAGTTCCAACAACTGAAACCCGAGATGATGGCAGAGGCAATTAGCAATGCCGAAAAGACTGCCAGCCAGTTTGCCGAGAACAGTCATTCGACCATCAACAAGATTGTGGAAGCAGGGCAGGGCGAGTTCTCCATCGACGATGCCGACACTCCCTACAAGAAGAAAGTGCGTGTGGTGTCAACCATCACGTATTCACTCAAAGACTAAATCTTTCCCAACCTCTACATCAAAAAGTGGAGGTGAATTAGAAAGGTTATGAGGAAAACATTACTTTTGCTGTTGATGCTTTGTTGTGCTTCGATGAATGTTGATGCACAAAAGGCGGAACTGAAACCACGTTTGGTGGTGTGTACGGACATTGGCGCACCCGATGTGGAACCTGATGATATGGAGTCAGCTGTGCGTCTCATGGCTTACGCCGACCAGTTTGAGATTGAAGGCATCTTTACGACAGTGGGGTGGAATTGTGACCCTTATCCGCAGGAATGGGCTGACTATCTGAGAAAGGTGATGGATGCGTATGAGAAAGATGTGAGGAAGCTGATGGCTCGTTCGGGACAAAAGAAGTTTATGTCACTCGCTAAGGAAAATGGACAACAACAGATCGGTTATTGGCCCAGTCCTGAATACATTCGTGGACGTGCCATGATGGGCAGTATGCGTGCGGGCATCAAGGTGATAGGGGAGGGCAATGACTCTCCTGGCAGCAATTTCCTGATTCGTTTGGCAGATGAACCCGACGAACGTCCCATTTGGGTGGCAGCGTGGGGTGGTGCCAACACTTTGGCGCAAGCCATCTGGCGTGTGCAGCAGACACGTACTCCAGAACAGGTGCGTCAGTTTGTCAGGAAGTTCCGTGTCTATACCATCACCGACCAAGATATGCAATACAGCATGCGGATGGACAGGGCATACAGTTCGCATCAGTGGTTGCGCAGAGAGTTCAAGGATGACCTGAAATTCATCTGGGATGAGGGTACGTGGCAACTGCAATGTGACTTGGGCAAGGAGCATTGGGACGAGCATACGAAGTTCATTCAGGGGAAAGGTGCATTGGGTGCTGAATACCCCACCTATAAATGGGGTGTGGAGGGTGATACGCCTTCGTTCCTCTATGTGATGCCCAATGGACTCAGCGACCCCGAGGATCCGACGCAGGTGAACTGGGGTGGCTATCACCAGTTTGGACTTTGTCCTGACTCCCTCACTTATGCTTGGACAAGTTGGCAACAACCCACCTACAACACCACTCGTGACTACAAGAAGTATTTTTATCCCGATGAACTGAACGACTTCAAGGCTCGCATGCAGTGGGCAGACGAAGGGAAAGGCAACACCAATCCTCATGTGATTGTGAACGGCGAGAAAGGCACATCTGTCATTCGTTTGCAAGCGAAAGCAGGAACGCAAGTCCGTTTGGATGCCTCTCGTTCCTATGATCGAGAGGGCGATGCCCTTTCATTCCTTTGGTGGCAGCAGAAAGAGGCAGGGCTCGACCATCAGCCACTTTCCATACTTGTGTCAGAATCATCTGTTGCTACTGTGCAGATACCACAAGGCGCACAAGGCAAGACTTTCCATTTCATCTGCGAAGTGCATGACAATGGTCCCTTCCATCTGGTAGCATATCGACGTGTCATGATTAAGGTGATGTGACATTTTGTTGTGCCACATTGTCAGTCGAAAAGAAAAGTCGTGTCAGTATCAGAATGCTGGCACGGCTTTTGTCTTTATGAAGAATCGTCTGCGCCAGCAATGCGCTGAGCGAGACACTCATTATTAATAATTAAGAACAAAAACTAAAAACAAATACGATTATGGGAAAGATTATTGGTATTGACCTTGGTACAACTAACTCTTGTGTATCGGTCTTTGAAGGCAATGAGCCTGTAGTGATTGCAAACTCTGAAGGCAAGCGCACCACTCCTTCAGTAGTGGGTTTTGTAAAGGATGGCGAGCGTAAGGTGGGTGACCCTGCCAAGCGTCAGGCTATCACGAACCCAAAGAACACCGTGTTCTCCATCAAGCGTTTCATGGGTGAGACCTATGATCAAGTGCAGAAGGAGATTGCACGTGTACCTTACACTGTGGTGAAGGGCGAAAACAACACACCACGCGTGGAGATTGAGGGTCGCAAATATACCCCACAGGAGATTTCTGCCATCATCCTGCAGAAGATGAAGAAGACTGCTGAGGACTATCTCGGTCAGGAAGTGACAGAGGCTGTCATCACCGTGCCTGCTTACTTCTCCGACTCTCAGCGTCAGGCTACGAAAGAGGCTGGTCAGATTGCAGGTCTTGATGTGAAGCGTATCGTGAACGAGCCAACGGCTGCCGCTTTGGCATACGGTATCGACAAGGCAAACAAGGACATGAAGATTGCTGT